>DASQXT010000045.1:0-15408 GCA_035639575.1 Geodermatophilus sp. | reverse complement strand
ACCGCCGGTCGGGGTCGGCCGGGGAGGGCCGGCCCGAGGGTGCTCAGACCCCGAGGATGTTGTGCTCCGGGCCGAAGGGGAACTTCGTGATGTTCTCGGCCCCGTTCTCGCCCACCACGAGGATGTCGTGCTCGCGGTAGCCGCCGGCGCCCGGCTGCCCCTCCGGCACCATGATCATCGGCTCCATGGAGACGACCATCCCCGGCTCGAGGACGGTCTCGATGTCCTCCCGGAGCTCGAGTCCGGCCTCGCGGCCGTAGTAGTGGGACAGGACCCCGAAGGAGTGCCCGTAGCCGAAGGTCCGGTTGGGCAGCAGGCCGTGCTCGACGTAGATCTCGTTGAGCCGGTGGGCGATCTCCTGGCAGGAGATGCCCGGCTTGATCAGCTCGAGCCCGGCCCGGTGCACCGCGACGTTGACCTCCCACAGCTCCAGCGACCGCTTGTCGGGCTCCCCGTAGAAGAGGGTCCGCTCCAGAGCGGTGTAGTAGCCCGAGGTCATCGGGAAACAGTTGAGGCTGAGGATGTCGCCGCGCTGCACCCGCCGGGTCGTGGGCCAGTTGTGCGCCCCGTCGGTGTTGATACCCGACTGGAACCACACCCAGGTGTCCCGGATCTCGGTGTGCGGGAAGGTGCGGGCGATCTCGCGCACCATCGCGTTCGTGCCGGCGAGGGCCACCTCGAACTCCGGCACGCCCTCGGTGATCGCGGCACGGATCGCCTCGCCACCCAGGTCCCCGATGCGCGCGCCGTGCTTGATGACCTCGATCTCCTCGGCCGACTTGACCATGCGCTGGCGCATCGTCGCCTGGGAGATGTCGGTGAGGACGGCGTCGGGGAACGCCGCGGCGAACTTCTGCCGCATCTCCAGGGGCAGGGTGTCGTCCTCGACGCCGATCCGGCTCGGGTCGACGCCCCGGCTGCGCAGGCTCTCGCGGATCACCCAGACGTAGTTGTCGCGGTGCCAGTCGGTGTAGACGACGTTGTCGCCGTACGTGCGCCGCCACGGCATGCCGGCGTCGATGTTGGCCGAGACCGTGTACTGGTCGTCCGCCGTCACCACGTAGGCGTAGGGCCGGCCGAAGGACGTGTAGAGGAAGTCCGAGAAGTACTTCACGTTGTGGTACGAGGTGAGCAGGGCGACGTCCACGCCCTCCTCGGCCATGACCTTGCGGAGGGACGAGAGCCGGCGCTCCATCTCCTCCGCGGAGAAGGTCTGCTGCTCCTTCTCCCCGTTGTGGATCACCTTGAGGCGCTCGAGCTCGGTGACGGACATCGTGGTTCTCCTCTTCCCTGACGATCGGTGCACGGGCGCCGGGCTCCGACGGCCGCGGACGGGTGACCTGCGGGACGGCGTCCGGCTGCCGGACGTACCGTTTGTTGCATCAGAAGCAACGTGGTTGCGAAGCTAGGGCCGTGCTGTCCGCACTGTCAAGGTTCGAGCGCCCAATAGGTCCGCCTCCGCACGCCTCCGATCACGGCACGGACCGGCATACCCGCACCTCTGTTGCTTCTGATGCAACGCCATGAGGGCCAGCTGATCGCCTCACCTGCGACGTGATCGGGTGCTGAGCCCGCCACCGACGGGCGAGGGCACACCGTCCCCCCGACGACTGCCCGCGCCGGGGCGGGGGTAGAACGCGGACGGCCCGGCGGCCCCTGAGCGGGCGGCGAGTGCGGGTGGCACGAGGGGGGATCGCCGGTCATGCCCAGGTCGCCGGCCTCCCGTCGCGAGCCCCGCTGGGCGCGGGGGCTGCGCGGCGGGCACCCGTGGCTGCTCTCCTCCGCCCAGCGGGGCAACGAGCACGCCGGCCTGCCCGCCTGGCGCGGCGGCAACGTGGTCCGCGCTCTGGTGGACGGTCGCAGCTACCTCCCCGCGCTGGCCGGGGCCGTGGCCCGCGCGGGGAGGGGGGACGCCGTCCTGTTCACCGGGTGGCGTGCCGAGGGCGAGGAGCTGCTGGACGACGGCGGACCGCCGCTGGGCGCCGCGCTGGTCGGGGCGGCCCGGCGGGGAGCGCTGGTGCGCGGGCTGCTGTGGCGCTCGCACCCCGAGGCGATCGGCTACACCCTGGAGTCGAACCGGGCCCTGGCGCGGGCGGTGACCGCCGCGGGCGGCCGGGTGCTGCTGGACCAGCGGGTGCGGCCGCTGGGCGCGCACCACCAGAAGTCCGTCGTGGTGACCGGCGACGGGAGGACCGACGAGGTGGCCTTCCTCGGGGGCATCGACACCGCACGCTCCCGGCGCGACGGCGACGGTCACCCGGGAGACCCGCAGGCGCGGTCCTTCGCCCGGGTGTACGGCCCCACCCCGGCCTGGCACGACGTCCAGCTGCAGGTGCGCGGCCCCGCCGTCCGCGACGTCGAGACGGTGTTCCGGCAGCGGTGGGCCGACCCGGCCCCGCCGACCCGGTGGCCCTGGCACACCGTCCCCGACCGGCTGCACGGGATCGACCGGACGCCCGGTCCCCTCCCCCCACCCGCGCCGCCCCCGGAGCCGGCAGGGACCTGCACGGTGCAGCTGCTGCGCACCTACCCCCGGCGGCGGCCCCGGTACCCGTTCGCACCGGACGGCGAGCGCAGCGTGGCCCGCGGCTACGCCAAGGCCCTCGCCCGGGCCCGGCGGCTGGTCTACGTCGAGGACCAGTACCTCTGGTCGCGCGACGTCGCGCGCATCTTCGCCGCCGCGCTGCGCCGCTCCCCCACGCTGCGCCTGGTCGCCGTCGTCCCCCGGTACGTCGACCGGGAGGGCGGCTTCGACTTCCCCGCCTCCGTGCTCGGACAGGACACGGCCTGGCGGACCGTGCTGGCGGCCGGCGGGGACCGGGTGCAGCTGTTCGACCTGGAGAACGAGGCCGGCCGCCCGGTGTACGTGCACGCCAAGGTCTGCGTCGTCGACGACGTGTGGGCCGCGGTGGGCAGCGCCAACCTCAACCGGCGGTCCTGGACGCACGACTCCGAGCTCACCGCCGCCGTCCTCGACGAGCAGCGCGACGGCCGCCACCCGGTCGACCCCGCCGGGCTGGGCGACGGCGCACGGACCTTCGCCCGCGAGCTCCGTCTGGCGCTGGTGCGCGAGCACCTCGGCCGGGCGGACGGCGACGACACCGGCCTGCTGGACCTCGAGGAGGCGGCCGGGGCGATGCGCCGGGCCGCCGCCGAGCTGGACGCCTGGCACGACGGCGGGCGCCGCGGCCCGCGCCCGGCCGGCCAGCTGCGCGCCCACCCCCGGCGGACCGGCGGCGGCTCGGTGGCCCGCGCGCTGGTCACCCCGGTGTACGACCTGGCCTACGACCCGGACGGCCGCCCGTGGACCCAGCGCCTGCGGCGCGAGTTCTGACCGGCTCCGCGCCGGGTCCCGGGGCGCTCGCCGACCGGAGCGCGGACGGCGCCGTGCGCGCACACTGGCGCAGGGTGCTGCCCGACCGTCCGTCGTCAGAGTGGGGTGGGCCATGACCGCCGTCTCCGCCGTCCTCGCCGGCCTGGAGGACACGAGGCCGTGGCAGGAGGAGCTCTACCGGGACGTCCACCAGCACCCGGAGCTCTCGCACCAGGAGACGCGGACCGCGGGCCTGGTGGCCGACCGGCTGCGCGGCGCCGGGTTCGAGGTGCACGAGCAGGTGGGCGGCACCGGGGTGGTCGGCGTCCTGCGCAACGGCGACGGGGCGACGGTGCTGCTGCGGGCGGACATGGACGCCCTCCCGGTGCGCGAGGCGACCGGGCTGCCCTACGCCAGCGAGGTGACCGCCACCGACGCCGACGGCACCGAGGTGCCGGTGATGCACGCCTGCGGCCACGACGTGCACGTGGCGTGCCTGGCCGGGGCCGCGCAGCTGCTCGCCGACGGCAGGGAGCACTGGACGGGAACGCTGGTCGCGCTGTTCCAACCGGCCGAGGAGACAGGGGACGGTGCGCGCGGCATGGTCGACGCCGGGCTCGGCACCCTGGTCCCGACCCCCGAGGTGGCCCTGGCCCAGCACGTGATGCCGCTGCCCGCCGGCCGGGTGGGCACGCACGCCGGCGCCGCGCTGTCCGCGGCCGACAGCATGCGGATCACCGTGCACGGCCGCGGTGCCCACGGCTCGATGCCGCAGGCCGCCGTCGACCCGGTCGTGCTGGCCGCCATGATCGTGGTCCGGCTGCAGACCGTCGTCTCCCGCGAGGTTCCTCCCGGGGAGACCGCAGTGCTGACCGTGGGTAGCGTCCAGGCCGGGACGAAGAGCAACGTCATCCCCGACTCCGCGGTGCTGCAGCTCAACGTGCGCACGTTCAGCGACGCGACCCGCAGCACGATCCTGGCCGCGATCGAGCGGATCGTGCGGGCGGAGTGCCAGGCCTCCGGCTGCCCGCGGGAGCCGGAGTTCGAGCCGTTCGACCGGTTCCCGCTCACCGAGAACGATCCCGCCACCACCGATCGGGTGGCCGCGGCGTTCGGCAGCTTCTTCGGCGACGGGTTCGCGCCGGTCGGCCAGCAGTCGGCCAGCGAGGACTTCAGCGACATCCCGGGCGCGCTGGGCGTGCCCTACACCTACTGGTTCGTCGGCGGCATCGACGCGAAGACCTACGACGCGGCCGCCGCGGCCGGCCGGATCGCCCAGGACGTCCCGGTGAACCACTCCGCCGACTTCGCCCCGGTTCTCCAGCCGACCCTGGACACCGGCACCCGGGCGCTGGTCGTAGGCGCGCTGGCCTGGTTGGCCGCGTAGGAGACTGTCAGCCGTCGTCCGAGCGCGGGTCGACGGCCCGTGGGGGCATCGGTGCGTCCAGGTCGTAGTGGACACCGATCATCCGGATGCCGAAGCACAGCGCTGCCGCACCGATCGCGGGCACGGGGCCGTGGAGATCGAGCAGGGTCACGAGGACGATGGCCGTGGCGCCCGTCAGGGCGGGGATGGCATAGAGCCCGCTGCGCAGCACCGTGGGGATCTGCCCGACCATGACGTCGCGCACCGTGCCACCGCCCACGGCGGTGACCGTGCCGAGGATGACGGCCTGAGCCGGCCCCAGGCCCGACCCGAGCGCCTTGGTCGCCCCGGTGACGGCGAACAGGCTCAGGCCCACGGCGTCCAGGACGTTGATCGGGGTGTTCAGCCGATCCAGGTAGCGGCCGGAGACGAAGGCGATCAGGCCGCCGCCGGCGGCGACGGTCAGGTAGCGCCAGTCGCTGAACGTGGCCGGCGGCAGGCTGTCGAGCAGGACGTCGCGGATGATCCCGCCACCGAGCGCGGTGATCATGCCCAGGGTGACGACGCCGACGATGTCCAGCCGGGCCACGCGCAGGGCGGTCAGCGCGCCGTTCAGGGCGAAGGCGAAGGTGCCCAGGAGGTCCAGGGCCAGCAGCACCGGGAGGTCCGTCGTCATCCCGCGGTCCTCCCGGACCGGCCACGGGAGCCCACCACCAGCAGGTCGGCGCCCTCGGCCACGTCGAGCAGGACGTCCCAGTCGACTCCCCGGATCGCCTCCGCCCGGACGCCGGGCTCCCCGTCCATCCCGGCGTCCCGGACGCTGCGCCGCAGAGCCGACGCGGCCTCCTCCCGCAGCGTCGCGTCGCGCACCGCCCACGGCGGCTGCTGGCCGACCGAGCCGGACAGCCGGCCGCGCAGGCTCCCCAGCCCGCGGAAACCCACGGCCGGCGGGCCGTCGGCACCGGCTCCCACGACGAGCGACTCCGCGGGGTGGCCGTACCGCACGGCGGTCCCGACCCCGCGCAGCCCGGCCTCCCGGAAGCCCCAGGCCAGCGCTCGTCGCGCCTCGTCGGCGCCGTCGACCCCGACGACCACCTCACGCACCCGGTCTGCCTGCTGCCTCATCGACGTCCCCCGCCTCCGAGCGCTCCGGCCACCGCCCGGACGGTCCGTCCGGCCTGAGTGCGTCGCCTACCCGTGTCCGCGCCGGATGCACGCGGTCGGCGGGTTCGGCCCGGCCGGGACCGGGCAGGCAGGAGCGGACGACCCCGCGACCGGAGGAGCGTGCCGCCGTGCCCACTCGCCCGCTGACCCGCATCGACGGCTCCCCGCCCATCGAGGACCACGGGGAGGTCGGTGACGGCACGACGTGCGCGCTGGTGGCCCGCGACGGGTCGATCCCGTGGCCGTGTCGACCGGACCTCGACAGCCGGCCCTCCCTGGCCGGGGTGCTCGACCCCGATCGCGGCGGCAGCCTGGTCCGCGCCGAGGGGGCCCGGCGGTGAGGCGTTCCCTGGTGGTCCTCGGCGGCTCCGGCGACCTGACCGGGCGGCTGCTGCTGCCCTCGCTGGCCGCCCTGGCCGCCACCGGCGGTCTCGCCGAGGACGTCGTCGTACGGGCGGTCAGCCAGGAGGACTGGGACGACGACGCCTACCGCGCCTGGGCCCGCGACCGGCTGGCCGCCCACGCCCCGGAGGTCGACGGGCGGCTCCGGGAGCGCCTGGTCGCCCACCTGCACCACAGCCGCGGGGACGTCACCGACGCCGGGCAGCTGCGCGCCGCGCTCGAGGCGGTCCCCGGCGTGCCGATCGTGTACCTGGCGCTGCCCAACACGGTCTTCGGCCCGACCCTGGAGGCACTGGTCGAGGTCGGCCTGCCCGACGGGGCGCAGGTCGTCGTGGAGAAGCCGTTCGGCCGCGACCTCGCCGACGCGCGGGCGCTCAACGAGGTGCTGCACCGGCTGGTGCCCGAGGACGCCGTCTTCCGCGTCGACCACTTCCTGGCGATGCAGACGGCGCTCAACCTACTCGGCCTGCGCTTCGCCAACCGCCTGTTCGAGCCGGTGTGGAACGGCGCCCACGTCGAGCGGGTGGAGATCGTCTTCGACGAGTCGCTGGGCCTGGAGGGGCGGGCGGGCTACTACGACACCGCCGGCGCCCTGCGGGACATGCTGCAGAACCACCTGCTGCAACTGCTCGCGCTGGTGGCGATGGAGCCGCCGCACGCCATCGACGACACCACCTTCCCCGCGCACAAGGCCGACGTGCTGCGCGCGGTCAGCCCGCCGGCGGACATGGCCCGCGACACCGTGCGCGGCCGCTACACCGCGGGCACCGTGGCGGGCAGGCAGCTGCCCGACTACACCGCCGAGGACGGCGTCGACCCCTCCCGCGGCACCGAGACCTACGCCGAGTTCACCGTCACCGTGGACAACTGGCGCTGGGCCGGGGTGCCGTTCCGGCTGCGCACCGGCAAGGCCCTCGGGACCGACCGCCGGGAGATCGCCGTCCACTTCAAGCCGGTCCCCCACCTGGCGTTCGGCACCCGCCGGCCCGAGCCCGGCGTGCTGCGCATGCGCCTGGAGCCCGACGGCATCGCCCTCGAGCTCAACCTCAACGGCGCCGGCGACCCGTTCGACCTCGAGCGTCAGGTGCTCGAGGTCGACCTGCCCCGCCCGGAGCTGCCCGCCTACGGGATCCTGTTCCGCGAGCTGCTGGCCGGGCACACGACCCTGTCGATCAGCGACGTCGAGGCCGAGGAGGGCTGGCGCATCGTCGAGCCGGTCCTGGCCGCGTGGGCCACCGGCGAGGTGCCGCTGCGGGAGTACCCGGCCGGGTCGGCCGGACCGGTCGGCTGAGCGGCCGGCCCGGACCGAGCCGGCCGCGACGAGCGGACGCCGCAGCCAGGACTGGAGACAGCCAGGACTGGAGACATCGTGAGGACGAGGGGGCCGGCGGGGTGAGCAGGCGACCGAGGCCGCTGCCGGAGCTGCGGGTCGCGGCGGCCTTGTACCGGTTCCGGGAGAGCCTGTTCTTCCTGCCGGCGATCATCGTGCTCCTCGGCGCCGGCCTCGCGGAGGCGACCGCGACGGTCGACGACGCGCTGGGTGCCGACCGCCCGGTCCCGCTGACCCTGGACGTCAACAGCAACGCGGCCACCTGGCTGCTCAGCACCGTCGCCGGCGCGACGATCACCACTGCCGGCGTCGTGTTCTCGCTGACCGTGGTGAGCCTGCAGCTGGCCAGCGGCCAGTTCTCGCCGCGCGTGATGCGCTCGTTCATCCGGGACCGGCTGAGCCAGGTGGTGATCGGGTTGCTCATCGCCACGTTCGTCTACAGCGTGCTGACGCTGCGGCACGTCCCCGGGGAGGCGACGGCACCGGCGCCCCGGGTCTCGCTGACCGTCGCGGTCGCGCTGACCGTCACCACGGTCCTGCTCATCGTGGCGCACCTGGACCACCTCGCCCGCGGCCTGCAGGTCGGCGAGGTGGCACGCAGCATCGCTGCCGAGGGTGAGCAGGTGATCGACGCGATGGTGCAGGGGGCCCGCGGCGAGCACCCCGGGCCCGACGTCCGATCGCCCCACCCCGGGGGCGGCCTCGTCGTACCGGCGCCACGGGACGGGTGGGTGACGCAGGCTCCCAGCGACCGGATGCTCGCGGCCGTCCCGCCGGGCACCACGGTGCGGTTCGACACCCGCAACGGCGCCTACGTCCACGAGGGCGAGCCGCTGGTCACCCTCTGGCCGGTGCCGGCCGACGCCGCGGCGGTGCGGTGCAGGTTGGCCCCCACCGTCGTGGTGGCCAACACCCGCACCATGCAGGAGGACGTCGACTTCGCGATCCGGCAGCTCGTCGACATCGGACTGCGGGCGCTCAGCTCGGCGGTCAACGACCCGACGACCGCCGTCGAGGTCACCCTCCGGCTGGGCAGCCTGCTCCGCAAGCTGTTCGACACCGAGCTGCCGCCCAGGACCGTGGCGGGGCCGGAGGGCCGGGTGCTGCTGCGGCCGTGGGACCTCTCGCACGACGAGTACGTCGCCCACGCCTTCGACCAGCTGCGCCAGGCGGCGCCGTCCCAGAGCCAGGTGGTCGCCACGCTGCTGCGGGTCCTGCGCATGCTCGCGCTGCACGCCCGGAGCAGCCGGCGGCCCGAGCTGGTCCCGGCACTGCAGAGCCAGAGCGACCGCCTGCTGGAGGCCGTCCGGCTCGAGGCCGGGCTGCACCCGGAGGACCTCGCCCGGCTGGAGGCCGTCGCGCACGCGCACAGGGACCCGGCCGACCACGGCGCCGGCAGGCACGGGGACGACGGGACCGCCGACCGGCCGCGGTGAGGTGGGCCCGGGCGGGGAGACACGAGGTGATCGGCCTCGATCTCGTTGCCGGTCGTCGGCAAGCTCGAGGCGCCCGAGTTGACCGGCCGCTGCCGTGTCCCGGTCAGCAGGGGGCGGGCACGGTGGGCTCGGGCCCGCGGGAGGTGCGGGCAGGTCCGACCCACGACGAGGAGGGGGAACCCGGTGGCCGCACAGACCCCGCCCGGCCCGGCCGTGCTCGCGGGGTCGCCCGCGCACCGTCCGTCGCCGGTGACCGGCGGGGGGCTGCTGGCCCTGGCGACGAGCCTGCGGGCCCGGGGCCTGCGCGGCCTGGACGTGCTGCGCCGCAGTCAGGACCGCGCGCCACCGGCGGGCGCCTGACCCCCGCGGTCTCCGCCCCGTCCCGCGCGTCCCGCTCCGGTGGGACGCGTCCTCGTCATACCGGAGGACTCCATGACCACCCTCAGCACCGCTCCCACCACCGCTCCCCCGGACTGGGCGCCGTTCCGGGTGCTGCTCGAGACCCAGCGGGCCGACTGCGTCCGGCAGCGCGACCTCGCCCTGGCCGAGGCGGCCACCTCCGTCCCGGACCCGGTCGCACAGGGTCGCGCGGCCGGTCTGCTGCACACGATCGAGGAGATCGACGCGGCGCTCCAGCGCATCGCCGCCGGGACCTACGGCGCCTGCGTGTACTGCGGCGGCGCCATCCCGGCCGAGCGGCTGGAGTTCCGGCCGTTCGCGGCCGGCTGCGTCTCGTGCCAGCAGGCGCGCTGACCCGCCCGCACCCCCACCCGTCGGCGCCCCCCTCTCCGGCGCCGACGGGTGGACCTCCCCGCAAGGAGCCCCCGTGCTGCCCACGACCGCCCCTCCCGCCGCTCCCGGCACCGGTCAGCTGCTGTCGGTGTCCGTCGTGCCCGGCGGCCACCCCGGCCGCGTGGTCGTCGAGGTCACCGGCGAGGTGGACGCCTACACCGCTCCGGCGTTGGACCTCTGCCTGCACTCGCAGGCGCGACAGCACGGCGTCCGCGTGCTCGTCGTCGACCTGAGCCGGGTGACCTTCCTCGGTGCCGCCGGGGTCACGGTGCTGGTCCAGGCGGACCGCCGGTGCCGGGTGCGCGGCGCGCGGCTGGTGGTCCGCACGGGCGGACGGCGCCGCGTGCTGCGCCCGCTGCAGCTCACCGGGTTCGCCGACGTGGTCGCGATCGACCCGCCCGAGTCGGGACCGGAGGAGCGCGGTCGGCGGACGGCGGCGCGACCGCGGCCCCGGCGGGCGCCGAGCCGGCGCCCCCGCGGGGTGTGCCGCTGAGCGCACGGCCCGGTCGCGGCTGCCGGTGCGCGCCGCGGCGGGGCGCACGGTCAGCCGAACGTGGCCTCGGTGACCTCGGCGCGGAAGAACTCCCCGGCGTCCTGCCGGTCGGTGCCCCACCACCAGCCGGCGCGCAGCACCGACGGGATCGTCACGCCGCCGAAGCAGCGTTCGTCCTCGATGGCGACGCCGAACGGGTGGCGGCCGAACGCCTGCCCGTCCGGGTTGCCCCAGCGCTGCAGCCGGACCTCCCGCAGCGCACCCTCCGGGTCGACCCGCAGGTGGACGGACTCGTCGGCGTCGCCGATCCGCCAGGTGGCCACGGCGGTGTCCGGCTCGGGCCCGGCCGACCAGCGGGCCGCGCCGAAGGCGCTCGGCAGCCAGCAGACCCCCTCGCCGGCGAGCCGGCCGGCGGCGCTGCGGGTGACGTCGGGCCCCGCTCCGGTCACCACCGGGACCAGGCCGAGCAGCCGCCAGCGCATCTGACCGGTACCGGCGCCGTACCGGTCGAACCCGGTGACCGGCAGCCCCGCGACGCGGGCGGTGGCCGCCCAGATGAACCCGTGCGGTGGGGCGAGCACCTGGGCGGCGGTGAAGGACCGCCACGCCCCGATGCGGATCCGGCCGCGCATCCGCAGCTGCACCGAGGACCACAGCGGTGTCCCCGGGGCGAGGGCGTGGGTCAGCCAGCGGCGGGCCGGCTCCGGCAGCCCGGCCACGTGACCGGGGTCGAACCGGCCGGGAGGTGCCGGTACGGCGGCGAGCCGTGCCCACTCGGCACGCAGCGACCGTGGCGCGGCCGCCCCTCCGGACGCGTTCGTGGTCACACGGCGTGCCTACCCGTCCGGGAGCTCCCCCGCTCGGCGCGCGGTCCCCGACGGCGGGAGCCGGTCAGCGGTCCGCCGACCCGCGACGCCGCTGCGACCCCCACTGCTCCTCCGGACGGCGAGCGGCCGGCAGACCCCGGTCGACCTCGTGCCAGACCGACCGGATCGGATCCGGCCGGCCCAGGTGGGGCCGGCAGAGCCACAGGGCCCAGCCGAGGGCGGCGGCCACCCCGACCGCCAGGCCGGCGGCCACCGCCCCGAAGAGGACCAGCAGGACCGCGCCCCAGGCGCCGGCGACCACGAGGGTGGGCAGGTCGGCCGGGTCCCCGGGCGTCCGCCGGCGCGGGAGCAGGACGGGCCGGGGCGGTTCCTCGGCCTCCTCGGCCCAGAACCGCTCGACGTCGTCCCACACCCGCTGCTCGTGATCGCGGAGCACACCGACTCCCTTCGCGTCGACCCCGACCATGCCCCTGCCGGCGGTGCGCGGCCACGGCCCGCGGCGGTCAGATGGGGCTCCCCTCCCTTGCCGGTCGTCGGCAAGGATGGACAGCAGCCGCGCGGCTCACCGGAGAGCCGCGGCCGGGGGAGGAGGGCACGTGTCCCCGAGTGTCGATCGGCGGCGCCCCGGCCGGGCCGCGCCGTCGTCGGAGGACTGGCTGGCCTCGGTCGGCGCCTCGGCGGCGGCCGACACCCGGGCGCCGGCCGACCTGCTGGACGAGTACCTGCCGCTGCTGGCCGACGCCGCGATCCGCGGGCGCCGTCCCGAGGCCTGGGAGCTCGACGCCGTCCGGGAGCAGGGACGGCGCGCGGCGGCGCAGGGCGTCGGCGCGCGGCGCGCGGTCGACCTGTACCTGTCCGCGGCGTGGCGGCTGTGGCGGCAGCTGCCCGTCGTCGCGCGCTCGTCGCGTGCGGAGGACGTCCGCGCGGCCGCCGAGGCGGTGCTGCGCGTCCTCGACGACGCCGTGGGCGTGCTCGTCGACGGGCACCAGGTCGAGCGCCGGGAGATGGTCCGCCGCGAGGAGGCCGTGCGGGCGGAGTTCGTCGACGACCTGCTCCGCGGGGACGCCGACGTGTCCCGGATGGTGGAGCGCGCCGAGCTGTTCGGGATCGACCTGGGCAAGCCGCACCACGTCGCGCTGGTGGCCCCCCGTGACCCCGACGGCGACGTCGCCCGTGCCGCCACCGTGCTGGAGCGTGCGGTCGTCGACCGGTTCGGCGACCGGGAGGTGCTGGTCGCGATGAAGGACGGCCGCGTCGTCGTCCTCGTGCCCAGCGCCGCCATCCCCGCGGGCGCCGCCGCGCGCGGTGCCGACATCGGTGAGCTGCTGCAGCAGGACCTGCAGCGGCTGCGGATCCCGGGCCGGTGGCGGGTGGTCGCGGGACGGGCCTTCCCCGGGGTCTGGGGCGTGCCGCGCAGCTACGAGGAGGCGCGCGAGTCGCTGTCCCTCGCCGATCGGCTGGACTCCGACGACGACGTGGTGCAGCCCCGCGACCTGCTGGTGTACCGGGTGCTCGGTCGCGACCAGGCGGCGATCGTGGACCTGGTCCGCGACGTGCTCGGCCCCCTGGAGCAGGTCCGCGGCGGCGCGCAGGTGCTGCTGGAGACCCTGCAGGCCTACTTCGACGCGGGCGACGTCGCGACCGAGGCCGCCCGGCGGCTGCACGTCTCGGTCCGCACGGTGACCTACCGCCTCGCCCGGGTCGCCCAGCTGACCGGGTACAGCGCGTCCCGGCCCGACCAGCGGTTCGCCCTGCAGACCGCGGTGCTCGGCGCCCGCCTGCTCGAGTGGCCCACCCGACCGCTGCCGGCCGACCCGTGAGCGGGTGCCGGGAGTGTGGTGGATCGTCCGGGGTGGTCCCATGACCTCCGGGGACGTCCCCGGTCCCGCGGGGACCAGGGGTCGAGGTCGCAGCGAGGAGGGGACGTGAGCGAGAAGGTCGCCATCGTGACCGGCGGGGGCAGCGGCATCGGCGCGGCCACCGCCCTGGCCCTCGCCGCGGACGGCTGGCAGGTCGTCCTGGCCGGACGCCGGCAGTCAGCGCTGCAGGCGGTCGCCGAGCAGGGCGGCGCCGGCAGGCTGCGCCCGGTCCCGACCGACGTGACCGACGAGGCGTCGGTGCGGGCGCTCTTCGACACCGCCGTCGACACCTGCGGACGGGTCGACCTGCTGTTCAACAACGCGGGTTCCTTCTCCGCCGCCCGCGAGGTCGCCGACATCCCGCTGGCCGAGTGGCAGGCGGCCGTCGCGGTCAACCTCACCGGCGTCTTCCTCTGCACCCGTGAGGCGTTCCGCGTCATGCGCGCCCAGGAGCCGCAGGGCGGCCGCATCGTCAACAACGGCTCCATCTCCGCCCAGGTCCCCCGGCCGATGTCGGCGGCCTACACCGCGACCAAGCACGCCGTCACCGGGCTGACGAAGTCCACGTCCCTGGACGGCCGGCCCTACGGCATCGCCTGCGGCCAGATCGACGTCGGCAACGCGGCGACCGACATGACCGAGGCCATGGCGGAGGGGGTCCGCCAGGCCGACGGCAGCACCCGGCCGGAGCCGCGGATGGCGGCCGAGGACGTGGCCCGCGCGGTCGTCTACATGGCGAGCCTGCCGCTCGAGGCGAACGTCGCGACCATGACCGTGCTGGCCACCGCGATGCCCTACGTCGGCCGCGGCTGACCCGCCCGGGAGGGCTCCCGGGGCGGTCAGACCCCGGCGCGCCGGGCGAGCCCCTCGAGCCGGGCGCGGTCGACCCCGGTCAGCTCGCCGGCCTCCTCCGGCGTCACGGCGCCGCAGTCGACCCCGCGCAGGACGGCGCCGGCGAGCGCCTGCGCCGTCGCGGGCTCGTCCATGACCCCGCCCTCCACGCGGCCGAGGTAGGCCCTGATCCGCGCGCCCGTCGCCGGCAGGCTCGCGCGGAAGAAGGAGTACGTGGCCAGGTAGCGGGTCGGCAGGTGCCCGGGGTGCATGTCCCAGCCCTGGTAGTAGCCGCGCTCCAGCGACCGGGTGACGAGCCGGGCGTGCAGGCGCCACGCCGCGTGCACCGCACCCTCGTCCCCGGTCGGCAGCACGTTGGTCGACCCGTCGGAGAGGCGCACCCCGGTGCCGGCCGCGGCGACCTGCAGCACCGCCTTCGCGTGGTCCGCGGCCGGGTGCTCCAGGCTCTGCTGGGGAGCGGTGATCCCGAGGGCGGCGCTGTAGTCGTAGGTGCCGTAGTGCAGTCCGGTGCAGCGCCCCTCCGCCGCGGTGATCATGCGGGCGACGGGAGCGGTCCCGTCCGCGCCGAGGACGGCCTGCGGCGTCTCCACCTGGATCTCGAACCGCAGCCGGCCGGCGGGCAACCCGTGGGCCTGCTCGAGCCGGGTGCAGACCTCGGCCATCGCCTCGACCTGGGCCACCGAGGTGACCTTCGGCAGGGTCACGACGAACCCCTCCGGCAGGCCACCGGCAGCGGCCAGCCCGGCGACGACCAGGTCGAGGGTGCGCAGCCCCCGCCGGCGGGTCGGCGCCTCGAGGCTCTTGAACCGGATGCCCAGGAACGGCGGCCCGCCCTCGGCGCCGGCCACCGTGGCGAGCGCGGCGACCGCCTCGGTGGCCGCCCGGTCCTCCTCCTCGTCGGAGCGCCGGCCGTAGCCGTCCTCGAAGTCGACGCGCAGGTCCTCGATCGGTTCCCGGGCGAGCTTCGCGCGCACCCGGTCGTGGACGTCGTCCACCAGGGAGACGGGCATGCCGGTGGCGCCGGCCAGGGCGTCCGCCGTCGGTGCGTGCCGGTCGAGCAGCGCCACCGCCGCCGCCCCCCACTCGGCGGGGACGTCGGCGGAGAACCGGTCGGCCGGGACGTAGACGGTGTGCACCGGCTGCCGGGCGCCGGTGTCACCGGGGTACCGCGCCCCCAGTTCCCGGTCGGCCGCCGCGAGCCGGTGGTCCAGGTCGTCGGCGATCTCGTCGCTCAGTCGCGTCATCCGTGTGGTCCTCCGCGTGTCGGTCGTGCACCGGTCGACGACCTCGTCGCCGTTCGTGGCAGCCCTGCCGTGCCGGCCCGCGTCCCGGCTCCTCCGGTGGACCCGCGCACCGGCGGTCAGATGGCCTCGATCCGCGGGTACTCCGGCCGCCACATCGCGGCGTGCACCTGCCGGACCGGGTCGTGCAGCTCGACCTGGGCCAGCCCCTCGGCGGCCGCGGCCTGTGCCACCGCGGTGCCGACCGCCGCGGACACCGACCGCAGGTCGTCCACCGGCGGGAGGAGCGCCGACCCGGGGGTCCCCGCGTCGGACAGCTCCGCGACCGCGGCG
>DASQXT010000044.1:0-4249 GCA_035639575.1 Geodermatophilus sp. | reverse complement strand
CCGGGCTTGAGCAGCACCGGGTTCATCGCCGCCTCGGGCTCGACGCGGGCCGCGGCGGCCTGCATCACCTGGGCCCGCCCGATCTCCGCGCCGTCGAGGGTGACCATCGAGTTGTTGCTCATGTTCTGCGCCTTGAACGGGGCGACCGACACCCCCTGGCGCACCAGCCAGCGGCAGATGCCGGCAGTCACCACCGACTTGCCGGCGTCGGACGTCGTCCCGGCGACGAGCAGGGCGCCGCCGGAGGCCGGGCGCCGGGCAACGGTGCCGCTGGTGCCCGCGGCTGTCACCAGCCGGCCTTCTCCTGGCCGGAGAGCTCGGCGATGGCCTGCATGATCCGGTCGGTCACCACGCGGCGGGCCCGGCCGTTGCGGGCCATCCCGCGCTGCTCGGGGAACGTCAGCGGCTCGCCGAAGGTGACCGACACCTTGTGCGGCCGCGGCCAGCGGGAGTCGACCGGCTGCACCCGGTCGGTGCCGTGCACGGCCACGGGGACGACGGGGCAGTCGGCGGTCAGCGCCAGCCAGGCGACACCGGTCTTGCCGCGGGCCAGCCGGCCGTCGCGCGAGCGGGTGCCCTCCGGGTAGATGCCGAAGCCCTCACCGCGGTGCAGCACGCCCAGCGCGGTGTCCAGCGCCTCCTGCGCGGCCCGCGACGTCTGCCGCTGCACCGGCATGGCGCCGAGCGCGGTGAACAGCGTCCGGGACAGCCACCCGCCGATGCCGGTGCCGGTGAAGTACTCCGCCTTGGCCAGGTAGTGCACGCGGCGCGGCGCCGACAGGGGGATCACCATGCTGTCGATGAAGGACAGGTGATTGCTGGCCAGGATCACCGGGCCGGTGGCCGGCACGTTCTCCCGCCCCGTCACGTGCATGCGCAGCACGACGTGGAACAACGGGCGCAGCAGGAACCGGACGACCAGGTAGAGCACGCCGCGTTCCCCTCTCGGCTCGGGGACCGCCGGCGAGCACCGGCGTCAGCGGCATCATCCCGTGCGCCCCGGGGACGATGGGCTCCCGGGGGCGCACGGGGCGCTCTAGTGGTGCGGGCGGGGCGGGCAGACGTCCCGGATGAGGACCTGGATGTCCTCGGGCAGCCCGGCGTGTCCAGCGGCGGACTCGACGATGGCCACCGCGACGTCGCGCACCTTGCGGTGGGAGTTGCTCGAGATGTGGGCGAGCAGGTCGAAGGCCACCTGCTCGCCGCAGCTGGTGAGCAGCATGAGGATGCCCTTGGCCTGCTCGATCGCCGCCCGGCTGCTCATGGCGGTGCGCAGCTGGGCGACCTCGGTCTCGAGGGCCTGCACGCGGTCGTCCTCGGTCCCGGCCCCTCCCGGCCGGGGCGCCGGGGGGCGCGGCTCCGGGGGCACCTCGACGAGCACCCCCTCGAGCGCGTCGACCCCCCCGGCCGGGTCGACGACCGGTTCGCCGACGAGGAGGGCGGGGCGCTCCACCCCGCCCCGGCTGCCCAGTCGTACCCGCAGGGCGAAGGGTGTGCCGGTGGTGCAGGCGGCGGTGATGGCGTCGAGGGCCCGGGGCCGGTCGCCGGGGTGCAGCGAGTGGACCAGCAGCTCGGTGCACGGGTGCGCGGCGTTGCGGGCCAGGTTGAGCAGCCCGGCCATCTCCGGGGACCAGGACCACGTGCCGGCGCGCCGGTCGTAGCGGTACCGGCCGGCCAGCCGCCGTGGGGCGGAGAGGCCGCGTGCCGGCTGCGCTGCCGGGCGGGCGGGGGACGCGGTGCCGAGGGCCAGGATGGGAGAGGGGGTCGCTGTCATGTCGACTCCACGGGATCCACCGGGTCCAGGCCCGGCCGGGGCGCCGCCGGCCGTGGGCTCGACCTCCGCGGTATGCCGGTGACGTGGGGTCCCCGGCCGCTCCGTGTCACGGGACCGTACGGCTTACGGGAGCGACACGCCCATCGGTCGGTGCCGGTCCGCTGCGCCGCTCCGCGTGTTCCGGTGCGCCGTGCGTGGAGATGACGGAAAGCAGTCGTCTCCTGTCGCTCCGTCAGCGTCGGGGCAGCGCCCGGGCCGCGGCGGCGAGCGCGGCGGCGGTGGTCCAGACCGCGCGGGAGAGCCGCACGGCGCGCGGGACGTCGGTGGCCGCGGGCGCCCGGCCGTCGCCGAGCGCCGGACGCTCCTCCACCCGGCTGCCGTAGACGTTCCGGCCGCCCAGCCGCAGCCCCAGGGCACCGGCCAGCGCCGCCTCGCACCGACCGGCGTTGGGCGACGGGTGGGCCGCGCCGTCCCGGCGCCACACCGTCCACGCGCCACGGGGCGAGCCGCCGGCCAGTGGCGCGGTCGCCACGGTGAGCGCGGCGGTCAGCCGGGCGGGGGGCCAGTTGGCGACGTCGTCGGTGCGCGCGGCCGCCCAGCCGAAGCGGGCGTACCGGGGCGAGCGGTGCCCCACCATCGCGTCGAGGGTGTTGACCGCCCGGTACCCGAGCAGGCCGGGCAGCCCGGCGAGCGCGCCCCAGACGAGCGGCGCGACGGCGGCGTCGGAGGTGTTCTCGGCGACCGACTCGACCGTGGCACGGGCCAGCTCCGGGACGTCCAGCGCGGAGGGGTCCCGGCCGGCCAGGGTGGGCAGCAGGGCGCGGGCGGCGGGCAGGTCCCCGGCGTCCAGCGTGCGCGCCATCGCCGTCCCGGCCCGGCCCAGGGAGGTGCCGCCCAGCACCGCCCAGGTGGTGGCCGCGGTGACCAGCGTGCGGACGGCCGGCCGGCCGCGGGTGGCCCGGTCGAGGAGGACGCCCAGGCCGGTGGCCGCGCCGGTGAGCAGCCCGGCGTACGCCGCCCCGGCGGCGCGGGAGTCCCGCCAGAGCGGGCGCTCCAGGGCCGCCGCGGCCCGGCCGAAGCCGGCCACCGGGTGCCACCGGCGCGGATCGGCCAGCAGCAGGTCGGCGGCGGCGCCGAGGGCCAGCCCCGCGGCGGTGGGCAGGTCGCGCGGGGGCACGAGGTCCATCCTGGGCCCATCGGGCCGACCGGCGCCGTCCCTAGGATCGACGGTCATGCGCCTGCCCGGCCGTTACAGCGGCGTCGCCCGGCCGATCGTCACCTACGGCAGCAACCCGGTCCTGCACCGGCCGTGTGCGCCGGTGACCGAGTTCGGCAAGGAGCTCCGCCGGCTGGTCCTCGACATGTTCGCCTCGATGGAGGCCGCCGACGGCGTGGGCCTGGCGGCCAACCAGATCGGCGTCGACGCGCGGGTCTTCGTCATCGACTGCCCGGACGCCGCGGGCGAGGACGTCGTCGGCTACGTGGTGAACCCGGCGCTGACCGTCCTGGAGCCGCACGAGGGGGAACCGGCCGAGGAGGTCACCGAGGAGGGCTGCCTGTCGGTGCCCGGCCCCTACGCCGAGCTGCCCCGCGCCTTCCGGGCCCGGGTGGACGGCGTCGATGCCGACGGCGCACCGGTGTCGATCGAGGCGACCGGGATGGCCGCGCGCTGCCTGCAGCACGAGGTCGACCACCTGGACGGGGTGGTGTACGTCGACCGGCTGCCGGAGGACCTGCGGGAGCGGCTGCTCGCCGAGGCGGCGGGCCCGGCGGGAGGGCTGCCGGCGTGAGGGAGGTGCTCGTCGTCGGGATCGGCGCGGACGGCTGGGACGGCCTCTCGCCGCGCGCCCGCCGGGCGGTCGAGGACGCCGACGTGCTGCGCGGCAGCGCCCGCCAGCTGGCCCTCGTGCCGGACGACGTCCCCGCCGAGCGGGTGCCCTGGCCCTCGCCGATGACCCCGGCCCTGGCCGGGCTGCTCGACGCCCACCCCGGCCGGCGGGTCGTGGTGCTGGCCAGCGGCGACCCGATGCTCTCCGGCGTCGGCGCCTCGCTGGTCCGGCTGCACGGCGCCGATGCGGTCGAGGTGCTCCCGCACCCGTCGTCGGTGACGCTGGCCTGCGCCCGGCTGGGCTGGGCGGTCGAGGAGACGCAGGTCGTGACCGTGGTCGGCCGGCCGGTCGAGCTGGTCGTGCCGCACGCCACCCCGGGCCGGCGGCTGCTGGTCCTCGGCTCGGACGGCGGCACCCCCGCGGCGGTCGCCCGGCTGCTGACCGGGCACGGCTACGGCGCCAGCCGGCTGGTCGTGCTGGCGCAGCTGGGCGGGCCGGCCGAGCGGCGGTCCACCGGCACCGCCGCGCAGTGGCCGCACCCGGAGACCGACCCGCTGGTCGTCACCGCCGTCGAGGTGGTCGCCGACCCCGGCACCGTGCCGCTGGCCCCCGTGCCGGGTCTGCCCGACGACGCGTACACGCACGA
>DASQXT010000043.1:0-6352 GCA_035639575.1 Geodermatophilus sp. | reverse complement strand
CCGGAGCGGCGGCCGCCGGCCGGGCGGGGGGCGGCCCCCGACCGGCTAGCGGATCCCGTCCCAGAGGGCGCGCTCGGCACCCCGCGGGTCGTCGACCACCCGCACCTGCTCGCCGAAGTCCTGCACCGGCCGGCGCCGGGTCTCGTAGGGCGCCCAGCCGGGGTCACCGTCGGTGAGGAAGCGGACCCAGGCACCGTGCATCGCGTCGGCCAGGTCCTGCGGGGCGGCCGTGCCCATCAGCGCGCCGTGCGCCTCGTGCTCCAGCGTGTCGAAGGTGAAGCCGAGCTCGAGGGCGTGGCAGGCGCCGAGCCGGCCGTCGAACTGCGGCGAGGGCCAGGAGAACTCGTACACCCAGGCCCGCCCGCCGGCGGCCCCTCCCTGCTGCGTCACCGCCTCGGCCAGCCGGATCGCCGGGAGCCGGAAGAACCAGTCGGTGGCGACGTCGGCCAGCACGTCTCCCGGCGTCCCCCCGGGGCGGGCCGCGCGGTAGACCTCGAGCGCCCGGTCGGCCGGCAGTCCGTACCCGGCGACGGCCAGCTCCAGCAGCTGGTCGGTCACCACGTCGGCGATCCCGTTGGGCACCAGGAACAGCCGTTGCTCGTCGCGGTTGGCGCCCACGAGGACGGCGACGTCGCGGGCCGACCCGCCGGCGATGGCCCGGATCGGCAGATCGGGCAGCACGTCGCCGTCGACCACCGGCTCGAAGGCCATGAGGTTGACCGCGACCTCGCCGAAGCGGCCGGGGTCGGGCATCGCCGCGACCTCCCGGGCCAGGCCCTGCTGCGCGGCGATCAGCTCTGCGACGGGGACGGCGGCCAGCGCCTCCCGCGTGGCCGGGACGTCCAGCCGCTCGGCGAGGTAGCCGCCGAGCCTGGTCGCCGTGGCCGCGGTGAGCGCGTGGTGGCCGGCGCCGCTCTGCGCCACCGCCTGGGAGAACAGCCCGCGCGCCGAGGGCATCGCCAGCAGGCAGGCCACGCTCATCGCGCCGGCCGACTGCCCGCCGATCGTGACCCTGGTGGGGTCGCCACCGAAGGCCGCGATGTTCTCCTGCACCCAGCGCAGCGCGGCCACCTGGTCGAGCAGGCCGCGGTTGGCCGGCCCGTCGTCGGCGAAGTGCAGGAAGCCGTCGACGCCGAGCCGGTAGTTGATGGTCACGCAGACGACGCCGTCGCGGGCGAAGGCCGTGCCGTCGTAGACCGGGACCGCCCCGGACCCGTTGACGAAGGCGCCGCCGTGGATCCACACGAACACCGGCAGCCCGGACGCGCCCGGGTCCGGCGTCCAGACGTTGAGGTTGAGGCAGTCCTCGCCGGGGATCTGCGGCTCGGGCAGCAGCACGTCGTAGGGCGGCGCGTAGGGCGGCTTGGGCACCGTCGGTCCGTACTCGGTGGCCGGCCGGACCCCGTCCCAGCGCTCGGGCGGCTGGGGCGCGGCGAACCGCAGCGGGCCGAAGGGCGGGGCGGCGTAGGGGATGCCGAGGAAGGCGTGCACGCCGTCGCGGGTGGTGCCGCGCACCGCGCCGCCGGACGTCTGGACCGTGGGTGTCGTCGCCGTCACACGGCGGACGCTAGCCCCCGTGGACCGCGGCTCGGGAACCGCCCGGCGACCCGGACACGACGTCCTCCCCGTCGAGCTCAGGCCGGCGACCGCGGACCCATCCGGGGCGACGCGGCGCCGGAGGGCACCACGCCGGGGCACCAGCCGCCGCGGGTGGTGCCCCGGCCCCGGCCGGGAGGCGGCAGGAGCCGGCCGTGGAGCTCCTGTCCACCACCGGCCCAGTGCAGGAGGTCCTCCTCCCACGGCCGGTAGAGCAGTGCGGCGCGCTCGTGCAGCTCGACCTGGACCGCGAGGAACTCGCGGAGTCCCCGCCAGGCTCGCAGCGTCGTCGTCCTCCAGCGGACCATCGGTCCCCTCCCGGACTGTCCGGCCTCCGACGGCGTCCGCCGCCAGGCCCAGCGTCGACCGCACCGGGCTCGGGCGCGAGTGGCAGAGATGACGCCGATCGCGCCGTTCCTGCCAGTTCCGGACCGGGTCGCCAGGTGGGTGACGACCGCGCGCGCCGAGGCCCGCGGTCAGCGACCGCGACGGGCGTCGGGTCTCACGCCACCACCCGCGCGGGTGTCTGCGCAGCCGGCTCGGGCTCGGCGACGATCCAGACCGTGCGCCCGTGCAGCGGCGGGGTCTTCGTGCCGTCGGTGAACCACACGACGACTCCCCCGTGCGCCTTGCAGCGCGAGCGCACGATCCGCACCTGGCTGCCCTGCCTGGTCCTGGTCGGCCGGACCAGGGGCAGGCCGAAGTCCGTGCCGACCACGTCGGTGGTCAGCACCGGCTCCCCGGCCGGCAGGTGGGACGTCGGGACGGTGGTCATCAGGGCCTCCTGGGCATCGGGCCGACCGGCCCACCGGCCTCGGGGAGCCCTCCCCCGCGGTGAAGCCGGCCAATCGGTCGAACGCGTGTTCGATTGTGCGCCCGCGGTGCACCGGCTGCCACCCCCCTCCACCGGACGCGCCACGACGTCCGCCGGCCCGCCACTCTCCCGCCCGACCCCGGGGCGCTCAGTGCCCGAGCCGGGCGGAGGCCGGCCAGCGTCGCCCCACGCCTGCAGGGCGCACCGGGCAGGTCCGCGCCCGCACCCCCGGCGCCAGTGCCAGCACCTCGCCGGAGCCCCCAGGCCGGTCGTCCGCCCGTTCGTCGATGCGGCCGAGACGGATGACCGGACGCAGACTGGCGCCATGACCGCGGTCCCGGCCACCTGCGCCTATCCGGACTGCGAGCGGCCGGTGGCACCTCCCCCGCCGACCGGTGGACGCTCGTCCTACTGCTCGCGCCCGGACCACAACCGCACGACCGCCTTCGCCGCCCGCCGCGCGGAGGCGGCCGGACGCGCGTCGACGGCTGCGGAGGCGCCCGCTGCTCCGCAGCCGGGGAGCCGTCCCGCCGAGACGCTGACCGGGATCGCCGACCGGCTCGGCGCCACCCTGGGCGCGATCGAGGAGCAGGTGGGCCGCGCCCGCGAGGTGCTGACCCGGGCTGCCGACGCGGAGCTGCTCGAGGCCGAGCGGGCGGCCGTCCGCACCGACGCCCGCCGGGAGATCGCCGAGGCCGAGCAGCGGGCGTCCCTCGCCAACCGGGTGCGGGCGGTCGCCGAGAGGGCGACGCGGGAGGCCCTCGAGGTCGCGGCCGGGGCCGAGGCCGACGCCGCCGGCGCCCGCGAGGCAGCGGCCGCGGCGCAGGCCGAGGCAGGCGCGGCCCGGGAGGCAGCCGAGGCCGCGCACGCGCGAGCGCAGCAGGCACGCTCCGACGCGGACGCGGCCGTAGCGGCCGCGAGCGCGGCAGAGGCCGGGCGACGGGACGCCGAGCAGCAGCGGGACGCGGCCGTCCGCGACGCCGGGTCGGCCCGCGGCGAGGCAGCCCGGGCGCAGGAGGCGCGGGACCGCGCGCTCGCCGACGCCACGGCGGCACGTGAGCGGGCCACCGCCGCGGAGGCGGCGCGGGACCGCGCCCTGGACGCCGAACGCGCGGCCCGGGCGGAGACCGGACGCGCACGGGCCGACGCGGCGCAGGCGGTCAGCCGCGCCGAGCAGGCGGAGGCGGCCGCCCGGCTGGAGACGACCGCCGCGGAGGGCCGCGCCCGGGCGGCGGAGGCCCGAGCCGATGCCGCGACGCAGCAGGCGAGCGCGCAGGAGGCCCGCGCCGAACGTGCCGAGCGCCGTGCCGAGGAGAGCCGACGGGACCGGCTGCGGGCCGAGGAGGCGCGCGACCGCGCTCTTGCCGACGCGGCGGCGGCACGGGCCGAGCAGGCAGCGGCGACCCACCCGCCGGAGGCGGGGAGCGACGGAGGGAGCCGGGCCTGACACGGCCCGGCGCTCAGTCCTGCCGGGTGCCGCTGCGCGTGACCCGGATCGTCTGCGGGCTGCGCGTCCGCCGCGTGGGCAGGACCTCGCCGAGCTCGACCAGCCGCTCGACCGCGGCGTCCTTGTCCACCTGCGTGCGCAGGCCACCACCGGACCACTCGCAGTACAGGTCGTCGGCCGGCCCGGACCGGCCCCGCAGCCGTTCCCGCGCGTACTCCTTGTGCCGCTTGGCCTCGTTCTCGGCCGCCCGCCAGGCGTCGTAGTCGTGCACTGCCTCGACGTAGTCCTCGTCGGTCACCGTCAGGCGGGACTGCCGGGAAACGTCTCCCTCGGTCTCGGGGTCCACCGGCGGGCCCCAGCACAGGTCCAGGAACGGGCACCAGTCGCACATGGTGTCCACGCCGGGTCCGAACCCGTCGCGGGGAACGGCGTCGACGCCGTCGTCCTCCACGGCCGCGTACACGTCGGTGAGCCACATGATGGCCTCGGCGGTCAGCGCCGGGTCGTGGTCGGCCTCGAAGACGACGTCCTCGCCCGAGTCGCGGGACAGGTAGCGGATGCGCAGCCCCTCGACGTCCTGCCCGTCGCCGGCCGGGAGCCGGCGGTCGGCGGTCTGCCCGGTCCGCAGCAGCCAGGCGTAGACGGCGACCTGGAACCAGTGCCGGACCGGGACCCCGCGGGTGAGGACGCGCTCGAAGCCGAATCGGGACGTCGTCTTGAGGTCCTCCACCACCGGGGTGTGCCACCAGTCGCAGCGCCCCCTGACCTGCTCGCCCTTGAGGCCGACCTCGGTGAGGCCGCCGTACTGGCGGCGGAGGGCGCGCAGCACCCCGCGGTGCAGCTCGGTCCCCATGAAGGCCTGCAGGCCGGTGCGGGTGTTGGTCGGACGGCGGCGGGCGACGCGGTAGGCAGCCCGGCGGCGGCACTCGCCGAGCTCGGAGGCGCCGATCATCCGCTGGCGGGATCGGGCGCGGCGGCTGTCGAGGTCGCGGACCGCGGCGGCCAGGCTCGGGGCGGCCCGGCGCTCGGCGGCGCTGGGCCGGGCGGGCAGGACGGCGGTCATCACGTCTCCCTCGGGTCGGGGGGGCGGGAGCGGGGCCGGAGGACCGGCCCCGCTCCCGCGGTGCGGATCAGGCGACGTCCGTGCGGTCGTCGCCCGCGGCCCGCTGCGTGGCGATGACGTCGCGCACCAGTGCGGTCAGCCGCCGGGTGGCCACCTGCTCGGCGGGCCGGCCGAAGCGGGCGGCGATCTGCTCCTCGGTCACGCCCAGGGCCTCCAGGCTGGCCAGCACGCCGCGGCGGGCGGCGTTGAGCCGGCGCTCGCCCGGGTCGTCCGGGGTCGGCGAGGGCTCGAGCAGCGGGTTCGCCGGCGCCTCCTCCCGGCCGGTGGACGGCCGGGCGGCCGCGGCGGCGGCCCGGGCGGACTCCACCACCGCGGCGGGCGTCTCCGGGGCCGGCGCCTCGCCGGCGGCCGGGGCCCGGCGACGCCCCGCGGGGTGGGCCCCCATCGACGCCTCGAGGAACTCCTCGTGCCGGGCCTGGATGAGCTCCGCGACGGTGTACGAGCCGCTGGGGGTCGGCACCTCGACGGAGAGCAGCGCGGCGCGGTTGGCCTCGGCCCAGACCTCGCGCAGCTCGTCGTCGTCCCCGGCGTCGCCGATCCGCGCGACCAGGTCGGCGACGTCGGGCTCGCGCCGTCCACCTGCCCGGGCGCCCGGACGGCCGGCTGCCTCCTCGGTGCGCTCGTGCTCGAGCAGCCCGCCGCCGTGGAAGGAGACGAGGTCGCGGACGTGCGCGGTGCCCGGGTCGCACTTGAGGGCGTCGAAGACCAGCCACTCCAGCAGCCGGCCGTCGGCCTTCTTGTCGGTGACCTCCTTGGCCGGGTCGTCGTTCGGCTTGATGCCGACGTGCACGCTGCGCGCGCCGACGATCAGCGGCCGGCGCCCGCGGCGCAGCCGCACCCACACGCTGGCCGCGTAGGGGAACTCGCGGTGGGTCTGCACCGACCACGTCTTCTGCCCCTCGATGGGCCGGCCGTTGGCGTCGACCTCGGTGACCTCCTTGCCGCGGGCGGTCACGACGACGATGCCGGGGAAGGTGAGCAGCTCGGTCTGCAGCTTGCGCCAGCGCGCGCCGGCGTCGTTCCACAGGTTCTGGCTGATGGTGATCTCGGCGTTGGGGTCGCGCTTGAGCAGCTCGCGGTTGCGGGTCGACCTCGCGGCGCGCTCACTCGCCCAGTCCTTCAGGCCGTCCCAGATGGCCGAGCCGGTGTCGATGCCGAGCACCACCGGCGGCTCGCCGGCGTCGGCCGCGCGGCGGGCCTGGGCCTTGACCGCCTGGACGGCGGCCAGCACCGCGGCGTAGGAGCCGTCGTGCTCGACCAGCTCGTACGTCGCGCCGGGGATCGCGCCGTACTCGTCACCGGCGCCCTCGTTGAGGTCGATCCAGTACAGCGTGCCGATCTTGTCCGAGGCGCTGAACTGGGCCAGCGCCCA
>DASQXT010000042.1:0-8108 GCA_035639575.1 Geodermatophilus sp. | reverse complement strand
TGGGGCGGGTGGGGACACGGCCACCCGTTCCGCCGACGAGCTGCTCGAGGCGCTGCGCACCCCGGTCGACGGGCGGCTCTACGTCGCCGAGGCCGCGCTGCGCGCCGGTGCCACCGTCGAGCAGGTCGCCGAGGCCAGCGGCTTCGACCCGTGGTTCGTCGACCAGATCGCGCTGGTCGGCGAGGTCGGCGCCGAGGTGCGCGACGCGCCGTCCCTCACGGCGGAGCTGCTGCGCCGGGCCAAGCGGCACGGCCTGTCCGACCGGCAGGTCGCCGCGCTGCGTCCGGAGCTGGCCGGGGAGGACGGCGTCCGGACGCTGCGCCGGCGCCTGGGCGTGCGGCCGGTCTACAAGACCGTCGACACCTGTGCCGCGGAGTTCGCCGCCCGCACCCCGTACCACTACTCGTCCTACGACGAGGAGACCGAGGTCGAGCCGCGGGAGAAGCCGGCGGTGCTGATCCTGGGCTCGGGGCCCAACCGGATCGGGCAGGGCATCGAGTTCGACTACTCCTGCGTGCACGCCGTGATGGCACTGCAGGACGCCGGCTACGAGGCCGTGATGGTCAACTGCAACCCCGAGACGGTCTCCACCGACTACGACACGGCCGACCGGCTGTACTTCGAGCCGCTGACCTTCGAGGACGTCCTCGAGGTGGTCGAGGCCGAGCGCGCCGCCGGCCCGGTCGCCGGGGTCATCTGCACCCTCGGCGGCCAGACGCCGCTGGGCCTGGCGCAGCGGCTGAAGGACGCCGGGGTCCCGGTGCTGGGCACCTCGCCGGAGTCGATCGACGCCGCCGAGGACCGCGGGGCGTTCTCGCGGGTGCTGGCCGACACCGGCCTGCAGGCGCCCAAGCACGGCACGGCGACCGCCTTCGCCGAGGCGCGGGAGATCGCCGCGAGCATCGGCTACCCGGTGCTGGTCCGGCCCTCGTACGTCCTCGGCGGGCGCGGCATGGAGATCGTCTACGACGACGCCACGCTCGAGGCGTACATCGCCAAGGCCACCGACGTCAGCCCCGAGCACCCGGTGCTGGTCGACCGGTTCCTGGAGGACGCCGTCGAGATCGACGTCGACGCGCTCTTCGACGGCTCCGAGCTCTTCCTCGGCGGCGTCATGGAGCACATCGAGGAGGCCGGCATCCACTCCGGCGACTCGGCGTGCGCCCTGCCGCCGATCACCCTGGGCACCGACGACGTGGTGCGCATCCGGCGGGCGACCGAGCAGCTCGCCGCGCGGATCGGCGTCCGGGGGCTGCTCAACGTCCAGTACGCGCTCAAGGACGACGTCCTCCACGTCCTCGAGGCCAACCCCCGGGCGTCGCGCACCGTGCCGTTCGTCTCCAAGGCGACCGCGGTGCAGCTGGCCAAGGCCGCGGCCCGGATCGCGGTGGGGGAGACGATCGCCGAGCTGCGTGCGGCCGGCGTGCTGCCCGCGACCGGGGACGCGGCGGACCTCCCCGCGGACATGCCGATCGCGGTCAAGGAGGCGGTGCTGCCGTTCCACCGGTTCCGCACCGTCGAGGGGCACGGCGTCGACACCGTGCTGGGCCCGGAGATGAAGTCCACCGGCGAGGTCATGGGCCTGGACACCGGCTTCGGCACCTCCTTCGCCAAGTCGCAGGAGGCCGCCTACGGGTCGCTGCCCACCGAGGGCACGGTCTTCGTCTCGCTGGCCAACCGGGACAAGCGCTCGGCCGTCTTCCCGGTCAAGCGGCTGGCCGACCTCGGCTTCCAGGTGATGGCCACCGCCGGCACGGCGCAGGTGCTGCGCCGCAACGGTGTGGCCTGCGAGGTCGTCGGCAAGGTCAGCGACGGCCCGGGCAACTGCGTGGAGCGGATCCTGGCCGGGGACGTCGGCATCGTCGTCAACACGCCGTTCGGCTCGCCCGGCAACAGCGGCCCGCGGCTGGACGGCTACGAGATCCGCACCGCCGCCGTCACCGCGGGCATCCCGTGCATCACGACGGTGCAGGGCCTGGCCGCCGCGGTGCAGGGGGTCGAGGCGCTGCGCCGGGGGGACGTCGGCGTGCACAGCCTGCAGGAGGTCCACGCCGCGCTCGCCGGCGGTACCTCCGGCAGGCCGAGCATGGTCGCCGGGACCGGGGCGTGAGGACGGCGTCGCGGAGCGGCGCCGTCGGGCGGGTGCGGGACGACCTGGTCGCCCGCGGTCTGGTCGACGGCCTGCCCGCGGCGTTCCTCGCCGGGGTGACCCGCTTCGCGCGGCCGCCGCAGCCGGAGCTCGACGCCCTGGCGGCGGCGGCCCGCGGGGTGGCGGCGCGGCTCGCCGCCGGGGACGCCGACGAGGAGGACCTGCCGCTGCTGACCCGCGTGCTGTTCTTCGCGGGCCACGCGGCGGTGCTCGCCGACGCCGGCGTGCCCACCCCGGCCTACGACGTCCTCGGCTCCTACCGCGACAACCTGACCACCCCGGTCGGGCCGCGGCTGGCGCAGCGCCCGGTCGCCGGCGGCCGGCGCTGGCGGGTGCTGGGCCGGGACGTCGGCTTCCCCATCGGCGTGCCCGCCTGCGTGCTGGGCGGCGGTGAGCAGTGGGTCCGGCACTTCGCGCGCAACGGCTACAGCGTGCTGACCTACAAGACCGTCCGCAGCCGCGCGCACGAGCCCAACGAGCAGCCCAACTGGGTCTTCGCGCAGCGGGAGACGCGCAGCCTGCCCCCGGGCGCGGCCGCCGAGGTCACCGCCGACCCGTGGGACTGGGTGCCCCCGGGCTCGCCGGAGGTCAGCACGGTCAACTCCTTCGGCGTCCCGTCGCCGGCGCCCGAGGAGTGGGCGGCCGACCTCGAGCGCTCGCTGGCCGCCGTCGATGACGACCAGCTGCTGATCGTCAGCGTCATGGGGGAGGGCGACGGCACCGCCCTGGTCGACGACTTCGCCCACACCGCGCGGCTGGCCCAGGAGGCCGGCGCGACCGTCGTCGAGCTGAACCTGTCCTGCCCCAACACGCTCAGCACGTCCGCCGCAGCGGGTGTGAAGCCGCCGCTGTGCCTGGACGCCGATGCGACCGTGGCCGTCGTCGAGGGCGTGCGGCGGGAGCTGGACGACCGCACCGGCCTGGTCGCCAAGCTCTCCTGGCTCGACGAGCCGCGGCTGGCGGCGCTGGTGCCGAGGCTCGCGCCGCTGGTCGACGGCGTCGCGGGCATCAACACGCTGCAGAGCCGGGTGCGGCGCAGCGACGGCGAGCCGACCTTCCCCGGCCGGGAGCTGGCCGGGCTGTCGGGGGCGGCGGTGCGCGACTCCGCGCTCGACTTCACCCGCCGGCTGGTCGCCCTGCGCGAGGCCGGGAGCCGGCACTTCGACGTCCTGGCCATGGGCGGGGTCACCGACCCGGCCTCGTTCGAGGCGCTGTTCGCCCTCGGGGCCGACGCGGTGCAGTCGGCGTCGGGCGCCTTCGCCGACCCGTTCCTCGCCCGCGACTGCGTCGACGCGCTGGGCGACACCCTGCCCCGGGCGGTGGCGGCCCCGTGAGCGCGCCGTTCGGACAGCGCCTCGCCGACGCCGTCGCCGCCCGCGGGCCGCTGTGCGTCGGCATCGACCCGCACGCACCGCTGCTGGAGCGCTGGGGGCTGCCCGACAGCCCCGAGGGCCTGGCGCGGTTCACCGACGCCGTCGTCGACGCCCTCGCCGGCACCGTCGCCGTCCTCAAGCCGCAGCTGGCCTTCTACGAGCGGCACGGCTCGCGCGGTCTCGCCGTGCTGGAGGACGGCGTCACCCGCGCCCGCGCCGCCGGTGCGCTGGTGCTGCTCGACGCCAAGCGCGGGGACATCGGCTCGACGATGGACGGCTACGCCGACTACCTGCGCCCGGACCACCCGATGGCCGCCGACGCCCTGACCGTGAGCCCGTACCTCGGCCCCGGATCGCTGCAGCCGGCCGTCGACACCGCCCGCCAGCACGGCGGGGGCCTGTTCGTGCTGGCCCGCACGTCCAACCCGGACGCCGGCACGCTGCAGCACGCGGTCGTGGACGGGCGGTCGGTCGCACAGGTCGTCGTCGACACCGTGCGGAGCTGGAACACCCCCGGCTGGGTGGTCGGCGACCCGCTGCCCGACCTCGGCGCCGTGCGGGACCTGGCCGGCCGGTTCGGTCCGACGACCGGCTCGTTCGGCGTCGTCGTGGGGGCAACGCTGCGCGAGCTCGACGTCGACCTCACCGGCCTCGGCGGGCCGGTGCTCGCGCCGGGGCTGGGCGCGCAGGGCGGGTCGGTCGCCGACCTGCGCCGGCTGTTCGGCCGCGGCACCGCCGTCGTCCCGACCGTGTCGCGGGACGTGCTGGCCGCCGGGCCCCACCCGGCCGGGCTGCGCGCCGCCGCCGAGCGCTGGGCCGCGGAGCTGACCGGCTGACCCGCCGCGACCCGGTCCGGCCGTTCACCAGCACGTTCACAGCGCCAACCGGCGTGTCGGGTCCGGCGTGTCGGAAGTGGAGCGGTCCGGACCGTCCGGTACCGACACCCGGTCTGAGCAGTGAGTATGACCCTGCGTGACCGGGATCAATCACACACAGTCAACCGAGGCTCACGGATTGCCGGAAACCCTGGGTTCAGACCCTCGTGACCTGCACATATAGGTGGAGCTAGGTTGGCCGACAGGCTCAGCAGTGAGTCCTGCCCCCGACACAGCCCGAGCCCCGCCGGCCGAACGGATGACCGGCGACGACAGATTGGGTCGCACCATGCCCCTCCCTGACCTGTCCCCCGAGCAACGTGCCGCGGCCCTCGAGAAGGCCGCGGCCGCCCGCAAGGCCCGAGCCGAGCTGCGCGAGCGGCTCAAGAGCAAGGGCGCCACGGTCGGTGACGTCCTGCGCCAGGGCGAGACCGACGAGGTGATCGGCAAGATGCGCGTCTCCGCCGTCCTGGAGTCCCTGCCCGGTGTGGGCAAGGCCCGTGCTGCGAAGATCATGGAGCGGCTCGAGATCTCCCCGACCCGCCGGGTGCGCGGTCTGGGTGCCAACCAGCGCCGGGCCCTCGAGACCGAGTTCGGCGGCGAGAAGGTCGCCGCCGAACAGGTCCCCGTCGAGGGCTGACCCGCAGGACCAGGCACCGGAGGTCGAGGACGACGACGCGTGGCAGCTGCTGTCCCGGAGCACGCCCCGGCACGGCTGACCGTGCTCTCCGGCCCGTCAGGGGTCGGCAAGGGCACGGTCGTGGCGGAGGTCCGACGCCGGCACCCCGAGGTCTGGGTGTCGGTGTCGGCCACCACCCGTCGGCGCCGGCCCGGTGAGGTCGACGGGGTGCACTACCACTTCGTCAGCGACGCCGAGTTCGACCGGCTGATCGCCGAGGACGGCCTGCTCGAGTGGGCCGAGTACGCCGGCAACCGCTACGGCACGCCGGCCGGTCCGGTGCGCGAGCAGCTGGCCACCGGGCGACCGGCGCTGCTGGAGATCGAGCTGCAGGGCGCCCGGCAGGTCCGGGCCCGCGACGGCGACGCCCAGCTGGTGTTCCTGGCCCCGCCGTCCTGGGGCGAGCTGGTCAGCCGGCTGGCCGGGCGGGGCTCCGAGCCGCCCGCGGTCCAGGAGGAGCGGCTGCGCATCGCGCAGGCCGAGCTCGACGCCGCCGGGGAGTTCGACGTGGTGGTCGTCAACGACGACGTGACCCGCGCTGCCGACGAGTTGGTAGGATTGCTGACTGCGCCGTCGCCCGGGTCCCTCCGGAGCAGCGGCGCGTCCGAGTGACGGGGCCCGGCACCGCCGCCCGCCACTCCCGACTGACGAGCTGAGGAGCACGCCCGCCCGTGTCCGGAGTCGCACCCGCCCCCGAGGGCATCACCAACCCGCCGATCGACGAGCTGCTCGAGCGCACCAGCAGCAAGTACGGCCTGGTGATCTTCGCCGCCAAGCGCGCGCGCCAGATCAACGCCTACTACAGCCAGCTCTCCGAGGGCCTGCTGGAGTACGTCGGCCCGCTGGTCGACACCGCCCCGCAGGAGAAGCCGCTCTCCATCGCGCTGCGGGAGATCAACGAGGGTCTGCTGACCCACACCGCCGGCGACAACTGAGGCCCCGTTCCGGGTTCCGCGCTGAGCCTGCGAAGCGTGGGGAGAACGGGGTCCTTCCGCCCGGTCCCCCTCACCCCTCGCAGGCTCGGGGCGAGCCTCTGGACCGGGGCCACGGCTGGTGGCGTCGCGACTGGCCGGCCCCCGATGTGATGACCAGGCACCCGGCTGCGGCCGGGTGCCTGGTCGTGTGTGGAGGATGGACGGCATGAGCCGCATCGTGCTGGGCGTCGCCGGGGGCGTGGCCGCGTACAAGGCCGCGCTGCTGGTGCGCGCGTTCACCGAGTCCGGGCACGACGTCCGCGTCGTCCCGACGGCGGCCGCCCTGCACTTCGTGGGCGCGGCCACCTTCGAGGCGCTGTCGGGCAACCCGGTCACCACCGACGTGTGGACCGACGTGGACGAGGTCGCCCACGTCCGCATCGGCCAGACCGCCGACCTCGTCGTCGTCGCACCGGCCACCGCCGACCTGCTGGCCCGCGCCGCTGCCGGCCGGGCCGACGACCTGCTCACCGCGAGCCTGCTCACCGCGCACTGCCCGGTGGTGTTCGCCCCGGCGATGCACACCGAGATGTGGCTGCACCCGGCCACCCAGCACAACGTCGCCACGCTGCGCCGCCGCGGCGCGATCGTGCTGCCACCTGCCGTCGGCCGGCTCACCGGCCCGGACTCCGGCCCCGGCCGGCTGCCCGAGCCCGCCGACATCGCCGCGCTCGCCGCGGTGGTGCTCGCCGCCGGCGCCGCCGCCCTGGCTCAGGACCTCGCCGGCCGTCGCGTCGTCATCAGCGCCGGGGGCACCCGGGAGCCGCTGGACCCGGTCCGCTACCTGGGCAACCGCTCGTCCGGCAAGCAGGGCTGGGCGCTGGCCCGGGTCGCCGCCGCCCGCGGCGCCGAGGTGACGCTCGTCGCGGCCAACGTGGAGCTGCCGGCGCCCTTCGGCGTCCGCGTCGTCGGCGTCGGCACCGCCGAGGAGCTGCGGACGGCGATGGTGGCCGAGTCCGAGGGAGCCGACGTGGTCGTCATGGCCGCCGCGGTCGCCGACTTCCGGCCGGCCACGGTCGCGTCCACCAAGCTGAAGAAGGGCAGCAGCGCCGAGCCCGAGGCCGTCCCGCTGGTGCGCAACCCCGACGTCCTCGCCGAGTTGGTGACCAAGCGCCCCGCCGGTCAGCTGGTCGTCGGCTTCGCCGCCGAGACGGGGGACGACGAGGCCGACGTCCTCACCCACGCCCGCGCCAAGCTCGCCCGCAAGGGCTGCGACCTGCTCGTGGTCAACGACGTCTCGGCCGGCCGGGTGTTCGGCCGCGCCGACAACGCCGCCGTCGTCCTGGCCGCCGACGGCACCGCCACCGAGCTGCCCGAGGACAGCAAGGACGCCGTGGCCGCCGGTATCTGGGGCGTCGTCGCCCCCCGGCTGCCCTGAGCCCGACGCCGCCGCCGGCACGCGCCGGTAACGTGCACCCGACGAGACGCCCACCCCCGGGCGTCCACCCGACCGTCACCGACCTCAGGGAGTACCGCGTGTCACGCCGCCTCTTCACGTCCGAGTCGGTGACCGAGGGCCACCCGGACAAGATCGCCGACCAGATCAGCGACTCCATCCTCGACGCGATGCTGGCGCAGGACCCGCGCAGCCGCGTCGCCGTCGAGACCCTGATCACCACCGGTCAGGTCCACATCGCCGGTGAGGTCACCACCGCCGGCTACGTCGACATCGCCGACATCGTCCGGAAGACCGTGCTCGGCATCGGCTACGACTCCTCCCGCAAGGGCTTCGACGGCGCCTCCTGCGGGGTCAGCGTCTCGATCGGCGCGCAGTCGCCGGACATCGCCCAGGGTGTGGACACCGCCTACGAGGCGCGCACCGCGGGTGTCAGCGACGACGAGATCGAGCGCCAGGGCGCCGGCGACCAGGGCCTGATGCTCGGCTACGCCACCGACGAGACCCCCGAGTTGATGCCGTTGCCGATCGCGCTGGCGCACCGGCTGTCCCGCCGGCTCTCGGCGGTCCGCAAGGACGGCTCGGTGCCCTACCTGCGGCCCGACGGCAAGACCCAGGTCACCGTCGTCTACGAGGACGACCGCCCGGTCGGCGTCGACACC
>DASQXT010000041.1:0-4590 GCA_035639575.1 Geodermatophilus sp. | reverse complement strand
CCTCACCCTGCGCGACCCGGCCGCCGACCTGTCGGTGCCGGTCACCTGCAGCCGGGACGTCGCCGGCCGCCCCGGCCTGGAGCTGACCGAGGGTGCCCGCGTCATCGTGCGGGCGCGGCCGGACTACTACATCGCCCGCGGGTCCTTCTCGCTGCGCGCCACCGAGATCCGCGCCGTCGGCCTCGGTGAGCTGCTGGCCCGCATCGAGCGGATCCGCCGGCTGCTGGCCGCCGAGGGCCTGTTCGACGCCGCCCGCAAGCGGCCGCTGCCGTTCGCCCCGGCCGTCGTCGGGGTGGTCACCGGGCGGGACAGCGCCGCCGAGCGCGACGTCCTGGTCACCGCGCGGCGGCGCTGGCCCGCCGTCCGGTTCGCCGTCCACCACAGCCTGGTGCAGGGGCCGTCCGCCGCCGCGTCGGTGATCGAGGGGCTGCAGCGGCTCGACCGGGACCCCGAGGTCGAGGTCATCGTCGTCGCCCGCGGCGGCGGCTCGGTCGAAGACCTGCTGCCCTTCTCCGACGAGGGCCTGGTCCGCGCCGTCGCCGCCTGCCGGACGCCGGTGGTGACCGCTGTCGGGCACGAGACCGACACGACGCTGGTCGACCACGCCGCCGACGTGCGGGCCGCCACGCCCACCGACGCCGCGCACCGCGTGGTGCCCGAGATCGGCGAGCAGCGCCGGCTGGTCGACGGGCTGCGCGCCCGGGCCCGGCACCTGGTCGGTGCCCGGCTGGAGCAGCAGGAACGGTGGCTGGAGAGCGTCCGCACCCGCCCGGTGCTGGCCGACCCGCAGCGGCTGCTGCACGGCCGGGCCGACGACGTCGAGCAGCTGCGCACCCGCGCCCGCCGGACCCTGGTGCACCGGCTGGAGGGTGCCGAGCGCGACCTCGAGCACGCCCGCGCCCGGGTCGCCGCGCTCTCCCCCGCCGCGACGCTGCAGCGCGGCTACGCCGTCGTCCAGCGGGCCGACGGCTCCCTGGTCCGTGAGCCCGGTGAGGTGGCCGACGACGAGCGGCTGTCGGTGCGGGTGGCGGGCGGCCGGCTGCCGGTGCGGGTGGCCAGGGAGGATGGGACACCGTGAGCGAGCAGCCGGAGCAGCAGCCGACGACCACCTACGAGCAGGCCCGCGAGGAGCTCGCCGACGTCGTCCGGCGGCTGGAGGCCGGCGGGCTGACCCTCGAGGAGTCGCTCGCCCTGTGGGAGCGCGGCGAGCAGCTGGCCGAGCTGTGCCGGCACTGGCTGGACCGGGCCCGCGAGCGCCTCGCCGCCGCGACCCCCGGCGATCAGCCCGAGTAGGGCCGCACCGCCCCGGCGACGGTCTCCAGCTCCTCGTCCGGAGCCGACCCGGTGACCAGCACGGTGACGTCGCCGTCGGTGCGGGACAGCACCGTCTCGCCGCGCTCGGTCGTACCCCGGGTCCAGGTCTGGCCGGCGAGGTCGACGGTGCCCTGCTCCCGCGCGCCGCCCAGGACGTCGGCCACCGCGCTCACCCGCGCGTCGTCGCTGATCACGAAGCCGGCGTACTCCGACGAGGGGGTCAGGTAGCCGATCTCCAGGGTGACCGGGTCGCCGGCGTCCGCGTCGCCGGCGTCGGTGCGGGCGCTGGTCGGGCGGTAGCCGTCGGGGAGGCCCTCCGGGGCGGCGACCGGGTAGCCCGCGCGAGCGGCGGCCAGCTGCACGGTGCTGGACGGGTCGACCTCGCGGACGGGGTCGATGCCGGACTGCTTGAACGCCATCCAGCCCACCAGCGCCAGGCAGATCAGCACCAACGGGCCCAGCGAGCGCAGCATGTTGGCCGCGCTCAGGCGGTTGGCCCGCTCGATCGCCGGGGAGGGCGCCTGCGCGGGAGGCTGACTGGTCGGACCGGCTGAGCTCACCCCCCTAGGATGACAGGACTCACCGCCCCACCCCGCCGCCATGGCCCCTTCTCGGGTCCCACCCTGAGCTTGCGAAGGGTGGGGAGGAAGAGGTCCTTCCGCCTTCCACAGGAGGTCCGCGTGTCCCTGCCCCTGCCCGACGGTTCCGCGACCCACAGCGGAGGCAGTTTCCGCTCCGACCGTCCGGCCCCCGACCGCAACCTCGCCCTCGAACTGGTGCGGGTCACCGAGGCCGGTGCGATGGCCGCCGGCCGCTGGGTGGGCCGCGGGGACAAGAACGGCGGCGACGGCGCCGCGGTCGACGCGATGCGTGCCCTCATCGGCACGGTGAGCATGAAGGGCGTCGTCGTCATCGGGGAGGGGGAGAAGGACCAGGCCCCGATGCTCTTCAACGGCGAGCAGGTCGGCGACGGCAACGGCCCCGAGTGCGACGTCGCCGTCGACCCCGTCGACGGCACCACGCTCATGGCCAAGGGGATGCCCAACGCCATCGCGGTCATGGCGGTCGCCGACCGCGGTGCGATGTACGACCCGTCGGCGGTCTTCTACATGGAGAAGATCGCGGTCGGCCCGGCCGCGGCCGACGTCGTCGACATCACCGCGCCGGTCGCCGAGAACATCCGCCGGGTCGCCAAGGCCAAGCACAGCTCCGTCGGCGACGTCACGGTCTGCATCCTCGACCGCCCCCGCCACGACCAGCTGGTCCACGAGGTGCGGGAGGCCGGCGCGCGGATCAAGTTCATCACCGATGGCGACGTCGCCGGTGCGATCGCCGCCGCGCGCGAGGGCACCGGCGTCGACCTGCTCATGGGCATCGGCGGCACGCCGGAGGGCATCATCGCCGCCTGCGCCCTCAAGTGCATGGGCGGTGCGTTGCAGGGCAAGCTGTGGCCCAAGGACGACGACGAGCGGCAGAAGGCCCTCGACGCCGGCCACGACCTCGACCGGGTGCTGCAGATCGACGACCTGGTGCGCGGTGACGTCTTCTTCGTGGCCACCGGCATCACCGACGGCGAGCTGCTGCGCGGCGTCCAGTACCGCTCCGGCGGGTGCACGACGCAGTCGCTGGTCATGCGCTCGAAGTCCGGCACGATCCGGCTGATCGACAGCCTGCACTCGCTGGAGAAGCTGCGCGCCTACTCCGCGGTGCCCTTCGACCGCTCCGAGGGCTGAGCCCATCGTCGGCCTACCGGCCGACACCGCGGCCAGCTGCCGTCCCCGGCTATAGCGGAGCCCCGGGCCCCACTCCTCCCGACCACACCGGGTCGACCGGCGTCCCTATCGCGGGGGCAGAGGCGGCGGCGGGGGGATCGGCGGCAGAGGCGGTGGGGGTGGCGGCGGCGTCAGGTGCCGGGCGGCGAGGCGGTCGACCATGGCGCGCCACCGGCTCGCCGACTCCCCCGGCGCCAGGCTGCGCAGCCGCAGATCGCCGAACACGCTGCGGGCGTGGACGACGATCCGCGGCGTTCCGGCCAGCCGCGGCACCGGGGCCAGCTGCGTCTTGCGGTCACCGAAGACAGTGCGGCCCTGCAGCTCGGCGTCCACCCCCTCGGCGACGACCACGTCGACGTCGCCGAACACCGTGCCCAGGCTGATCTCGATGCGGTCGACGTCGGTGCGCAGGCCGCGCAGGTCCAGCCGGACGTCCCCGAAGACGGTGCTCACCCGCCGAGGCGGGTTCGGGCCGGCCAGCTTCACGTCGCCGAAGACGGTGTTGAGCTCCTCGGGGACCCGCGTACCGACGATCTCGACCGGTGGTGGGGCGTCCGGGGGCAGGTCGGCGACGAGCGCGGCCAGGTCGTCGTGCGTGCCCGCCGCGTAGGCGGCCTCGACCCGCTCGCCGAACTCGGTCAGGTCGATCCGCCCCTCGGCGACCGCCCGCTGCAGGCGCGTCACCGTGGCCTCGCGGTCGGCGTCCGAGGCGCGGACGACGGGCCGGGTGGGGTCGGCGTCGGGCTCCACACGGCCGACCGTAGCCGAGCCGCCGCCCGCAGTGACCGGTCCGGCCGCCGGCCGTCCCACATCGGAGCCGTCCGGACCGGAACCCGGCGGGCATCTAGGGTCCTTAGTCGGAGCACTGTCACCAACGAACACCGGGAGCCGCAGCAATGCCCGCTGAGACCCAGGTCGCCGCGCAGGACGGCGCCGACTACCGCATCGAGCACGACTCCATGGGCGAGGTCCGGGTCCCCGCGTGGGCGAAGTGGCGGGCGCAGACGCAGCGCGCCGTCGAGAACTTCCCGATCTCCGGCACGCCGATCGAGCGGGAGCTGATCGCCGCGCTGGCCGCCATCAAGGGCGCGGCCGCCGCCGTCAACGCCTCCCTCGGCGTCCTGCCGCAGGAGACCGCCGACGCCATCGGCACCGCCGCCGCCTCCGTCGCCCGCGGCGAGTGGGACGAGCACTTCCCCATCGACGTCTTCCAGACCGGCTCGGGGACGTCGAGCAACATGAACACCAACGAGGTCATCGCGACCCTCGCCACCGAGACGCTCGGCTCGTCGGTGCACCCGAACGACCACGTCAACGCCTCGCAGTCGTCCAACGACGTCTTCCCGTCGGCGATCCACGTCGCGGCGACGAAGGCCATCGTGCGCGACCTCGTCCCGGCGCTGGAGCACCTGGCCGGCTCGCTGGAGCGCAAGGCCGGGGAGTTCGCCGAGGTGGTGAAGAGCGGGCGCACCCACCTGATGGACGCCACCCCGGTCACCCTCGG
>DASQXT010000040.1:0-3136 GCA_035639575.1 Geodermatophilus sp. | reverse complement strand
ACCTGGTCGGGTTCCAGCGGCCCGCCGCGGCGGCCAACTTCGTGCAACTGGCGCGCCGGCTGCACGACCTGCCCGCCCGCGGCTCGACGATCGAGTACGACGGCCGCACGGTCACCGCGCGCGCCTTCCCGATCTCCATCGACGTCCGGTCGTTCGAGGAGCTGGCCGGCCGGCCGGACGTCCTCAAGCGCGCGGAGGACATCCGCGCCGAGCTCGGCAACCCGCGCAAGATCATCCTGGGCGTGGACCGGCTGGACTACACCAAGGGCATCGCCGTCCGGCTCAACGCCTTCCAGGAGCTGCTGGAGGACGGCGTCGTCGAGGTCCCCGACACGGTGATGGTGCAGGTCGCCACGCCCAGCCGGGAGCGCGTCGAGCACTACGTGCACATGCGGGAGACGATCGAGCAGCAGGTCGGCCACATCAACGGCGTCTTCGGCACCCTCGGTGGGCCGGCCGTCCACTACATCAACCAGTCGGTGCCCCGCGAGGAGCTGGCCGCGCTCTACCGGGCCGCCGACGTCATGCTCGTGACGCCCTACCGCGACGGCATGAACCTCGTGGCCAAGGAGTACGTCGCGGCCCGCAGCGACCTCGGCGGCACCCTGGTGCTCTCCGAGTTCGCCGGCGCCGCCGCCGAGCTCAAGCAGGCGTTCCTGGTCAACCCGCACGACATCACCGGGGTCAAGAACCAGCTGCTGCGGGCCCTGCGCATCGAGCCGGCCGAGGCGGCGAAGCGGATGCGCGCGATGCGCCGCCACCTGGCCCGCAACGACCTCGAGCACTGGGCCAACTCCTTCTTCGACGCGTTGCAGGCGAAGGCGTGACCGACCCGGCGGCGCCTCCCGGCGCGCTGCCGGCCGACCTCGCCGAGGCGCTGGTGGCCGTGGCCGCACGGCGCCCCCTCCTGGTGGCCAGCGACTACGACGGCGTCCTCGCGCCCCTGGTGGGCGACCCCTCGGCCGCCGTGCCCCTGCCCGGGGTCGCCGGAGCGCTGGCGCGGCTGGTCGCCACTGACGGCGTCACGGTGGCGCTGGTCAGCGGCCGCGGTGTGGCCGACCTGCGGGCGGTGAGCGGCCTCGAGGGCCCCTACCGCTGGATCGGCAGCCACGGGGCCGAGTACGACGGCCCGCTGACCGGGGAGCTCGCCGCCCGCCGCGACGCGCTCGCCGAGCGGTTGGCCCCGCTCGTCGCCGCGGTGCCCGGCGCGCGGCTGGAGGTCAAGCCGGCCAGCGTGGCGGTTCACGTGCGGCAGGTGACCGACCGCGTCGCGGCGTCCGAGCTGCTGGAGCAGGCCCACGCCGCAGCAGATCCGTCACTGACGCTGAAGCCGGGCAAGGAGGTGCTCGAGCTCGCGGTCACCGACGCCGACAAGGGCACCGCGCTGCTGCGGCTCCGCGACGACCTCGGTGCCGTCGCGACGGTCTACCTCGGCGACGACCGCACCGACGAGGACGCCTTCCGGGTCCTCTCCCCCGGCGACCTCACCGTCAAGGTCGGTGAGGGCGAGACCGCGGCCCGCCACCGGGTCCCCGACCCGGCCGCCGTCGTCCTCCTGCTCGAGACGCTCGCCGACGCCCTGGCCTGACGCCCTCCCGGCGCGCGGGAATGGCGCCGGGATGTCGACAAAGCGGTCGGCGGAATGTGGTCACCGACATTTCTCCGGCGGCGTTCTCCGACACGCTCCGGAATGGCGTCGCACGACGGCAGCACGGGCCACCATTTCCGCCGAACCCGTCTCGTCGTGCCATTCCGCCCTCAGGAGCACCCCATGTCCGTCGTCCGCACTCCCCTCCCCTCCGGGCGCTCCGGGGGCTGGTTCGCCGACCGCCCCGTCGGCGTGAAGATCGGCGCAGCGGTGGCCCTCCTGGCCGCCGTGGCCGTGGGGATGACCATCCTCGCCGTGGTCCGGATCGGTGCCCTCGAGTCCGGCGCGGCGAGGATCAACGGCAACGTGGTCACCCTCGCCGACCTGGCCAACATCCAGCGGTCGTGGCAGGGCGACCGCTCGCGCTACAACGCCTACCCCCTGTCCGACCCGCAGACCCGCGTCGCGCTGGTCACCGAGCTGGCCGAGCGCCGGGCGACGATCGACGACGAGCTCGACGCCTATGCCGAGGTCACCGTCAACCGGGAGGCGTTCGAGACCTTCCGAGGCCACGTCGACGACTACTACGCCATCGCGACCGGGCAGCTGGTCCCCGCGGCCGACCGCGGGGACCTGGTCGCTGCGGGACAGATCGTCAACGGTCCGCTGCAGGACGCGGTCGACGTCATCATGGACGAGTACCAGGCCATGCAGGATCGCCGCGTCGCCGCCGGTCAGGCCGACACGGACGCCGCCACGGACACCGCCCGATCGGCGGTCGTGACCCTGTGGGTGTCCCTCGCCATCGGCATCCTGCTGGCCGGTGCGCTGACCGTCCTCATCGTCCGCCGGCTCGTCGGCACCGTCCGCTCGGTGCAGGCGTCGGTGGAGGCGCTGGCCGCGGGTGACCTGACCGTGCGCGCCGAGGTGCGCAGCCAGGACGAGCTGGGCCGGATGTCGGCGGCGCTCGGCACCGCCCAGGACAGCCTGCGTGAGGTCCTCACCGCGGTGGCGTCCTCGGCGGACGCGGTGGCGGCGTCGTCGGAGGAGCTGTCGGCCTCGTCGGCGCAGATCTCGGCGTCGGCGGAGGAGACCTCGGCGCAGTCCGGCGTGGTGGCCGGCGCGGCCGAGGAGGTGTCGCGCAGCGTGCAGACCGTGGCTGCGGGTGCGGAGCAGATGGGTGCGTCGATCCGGGAGATCGCGACCAACGCCGCCGAGGCCTCCGACGTGGCCGCACGGGCGGTCACGGCCGCCGAGACGACGACGGCCACGGTGGCCAAGCTGGGGGAGTCCTCCGCGGAGATCGGCAACGTGGTGAAGGTGATCACCTCGATCGCCGAGCAGACGAACCTGCTGGCGCTGAACGCCACCATCGAGGCCGCGCGCGCGGGGGAGGCGGGCAAGGGCTTCGCGGTGGTGGCCAACGAGGTCAAGGAGCTGGCGCAGGAGACGGCGAAGGCGACCGAGGACATCGCGCGGCGGGTGGAGGCGATCCAGAAGGACACCGGTGCCGCGGTGGGGGCGATCGGGGAGATCTCGCACATCGTC
>DASQXT010000039.1:0-8500 GCA_035639575.1 Geodermatophilus sp. | reverse complement strand
GACGGCGACCACCGCCAGCCCGGCGACCGGCCACACCAGCCAGCCCGGGTACCGCACCAGCCTGCCCAGCACGGGGAAGTACACCGCGTCGCCGGAGGAGGGCTCTGCGAGATCGCGGAGGTCGTCCGCGCCTAGCGCCCGGGCCAGCGCCAGGGTGTTGTCCCCCATCGCCTGCAGGCTGCCCCGGTCCATCCGGTCCGGGGTGTCCTCAGGGGTGTGGTAGGCCGCCGACCCGTCGATGTAGGCGGTGTTGAGCCCGGTGAAGCCCGCGGCCAGCAACGGAGTGAAGTCGGTGTCGTTGGGCAGTGCCCGATAGACCTCGACGGCGAAGCTGGTGGCCGCCGGGTGCGGGGCGGCCCCGGCGTAGACCCCGACAAGGTCGGCGTTGCCCGACGCCGTCTGGAACATGAGCGGCGGGCCGCCGGTGCCGCGGGCCTCCAGGTTGAGCACCACGCCCCCCTCAGCGCCCAGCGGGTCGGAGTCGACGAATGCCTCCGCACCGCACAAGCACGCCTCCTCGGCGTCGGTGAACACCACCACCACGTCGTTGCGCAGCCGGGGCCCAGCGGCCAGCGCCCGCACCGTCTCCAGCACGGTGGACACCCCGGCGGCGTCGTCGCTGCTGCCCGGCCCGGTTGCCACCGAGTCGTGGTGGGCGACGAGGAACAACCGGCCGGTCGGATCGGAGCCGGGCAAGACGGCGACGACGTTGCGCACCGAGGCCACCCCCACCGAGCCCGGTCCGTCGGAATGGACGCCGACCGCCTCCTGCACCCGGGTCTGCAGCCCCATGCCCGTCAGGACGTCGACCAGGTGGGCGCGGACCCGGTCGTCGGCCGCACTGCCGGTCACGTGCGTCGCGGCCGCGATCTGCTGAACCTCGGCGAACGCCCGGCCGGCGCTGAACGCATCGGTAGGTGCGTCCGCGGGTGCCGGCGCGGGAGGCTGAAGCGCCAGCACGCTGAACGCCGCCAGGGCGGTGATCAGCAGCAGCGCCGCCAGACCGAGGAGGCGACCAACACGCACGGTGTGGGCGGCGTCGGCCCGACAAGTGCTCACCGTCCGGCGCTGCCGGTGGCGGCGACCGGGACTGCCCGCGGGCGGGTGGTCGCGGGGCGGCGCACCAGCAGCAGGCAGAACATGACCGCGGCGAGCACCTGGGTGACCAGGTCGTAGCCCGGGTCCAGCGGGGTGCTCCAAATTGCCGGGCTCGGCAGGGCTGAGTAAGGGTGGTTGACGACCAGCACGACGAACACGTTGTTCGCGGCGTGGACGCCGATCGCCAGCTCGAGCCGGTTGTCGCGCAGGGTGACCACCGCGAGCAGGGTCCCGGCGAGGAGGTAGGTGCCCGCCGTCGGCAGGGGGTTCGCGAGCAGCTCGGGGTTGAGCGCGTGCGGGGCGGCGAATAGGACGGCCGAGATGGCCACGAGGACCCACGTCCTGCGGGTCAGCAGCCCCAGCGCCTGCAGGGCGTAGCCGCGGAAGAACAGCTCCTCGGCGGCGGCCTGCAGCGGCGTGAGGAGTAGGACCACAGGGGCCCACACCAGCCACCGGCCCGGGTCGGCCAGCAGGTCGGTGGTCAGGGCGAACTGGTCCGGGTGCCACTGGGCCTGCACGGCGCGAGTGGCGCCGAGCAGCGCGGTGAAGACGGCGAAGCCCTGCAGGACCCGGCGGACATCGACGCGCCGGCGCGAGGTGATCAGGGAGCGCACCGGACGGTGGTGCACGTACCGCACGGCCACTGCCACCCCCACCAGCAGGCACAGCAGGCTGGCGTTGACGACCAGGTACCCACCGAGGGACCCTCCGGTCCAGCCCGCGGGGTCGTCGCCTGCGGCCGCTCGCATGGCGAGCACGGTCACCACGCCGCCCAGAACCACCCAGAACCCGACAATGGTGGCCACGGCCGCCAGGTGGCGCCGCCAGGAGGTGCGGCCCAGCCTGCCCAGCTGGGTGAAGTCGGCCTCGCCGGGCGCCGTGGCCACGCCCGGGCTCACCGCCGCGCTCCTCGCCGGGAGGCTAGCGGACCGCACTGATTGAGTGGGTGGGTGGGTCGGGAGGGGGACGTGGTCGGTGATCACGGGAGGTCCTCCTGGTTCAGCGGATCAGCGGGACGTCGCAGGAACTCGTCCCGGGCTCCAGGTTCCTGGCGGGTGGACGCGGTCCACGAGCCTCGGGCGGGTCGACGTGCGCCCTCGCGCGGGTGGTCTTCTGGCAGCCGCTCCTCCCTCCGGCCCGTGGGGCGGCTCCCTCGCGCGGGGGGAGGGCGGCCAACTCCTGCGGGGGTCGCCCCGGGAGGCCGTGCGGAGGCACGATGGAAGGTGTCGTCGCCCATCCTGACCCGCCGTTCCGCCGCACACCGCCGTCCGTGGGTTCCCGCTCGGGCGGACGTGTGGCTCGCCGGCGCGGTGTCGGTGGGGTCAGTCGTGTGGGTCCTGCTGGCCCTGGACCCCGACCCTCCATACCGGCCGGTCGACGTCCTCGCGGCCGTCCTCGCCGCGGCCGCGGCATCCGGGCTGTTCTGGCGCCAGGTCGCACCGCTGGCCGCGATGGCGGTGACGGGGCTCCTCGTTGTGGTCAACGCGGCGGCCGGGTACCTCGTCGGGCCGGTCCAGTTCCCGATGTGGATGGCCCTGTTCAGCTGTTACGCGATCGGTGGGCGCCGGCTGCGGGCAGTGGCCACCGCGGTAGTGGTGCTTGCGCTCGCCGGCTACGTGGCGTTTGACCGCGGCACACCCTTCGGGGATTTGCCCGTGATCCTCATGCTGGTCCTGTTCGCGGCTGTCGCCGGGGAGCTCAGCAGGCGCCGTACCTCCGCTGTGGCGGCGGAGGCGCGGCGGGCGGACGAGAACGACCGGAGGGCGCTTCTGGCCGAACGGCTGCTGCTGCAGGAGCGCACCCGGCTGGCCCGCGAGCTGCACGACTCGCTCGGGCACACGGTCAACGTGATGGTGTTGCAGGCCGGGGTGGGGCGGCGGGTGTTCGCTGAGAACCCGGCGTTCGCGCACGAGGCGCTGACCAGCATCGAGACCGTGGGGCGCGGCGCGCTGGAGGAGCTCGACCGACTGCTGAAGGTGCTCCAGCCCGACGTGGGCAACCGGCACGCCGTGCCGTTCGCACCGACGATGGCCGACCTCGAGGAGATGGCCGGGCGGATTCGGGCGACCGGGCGCCAGGTGGACCTGCGGATGGACGGCGTCGAGCTGCCGGACAGCACCGCACGGGCGCTGTACCGGATCGTGCAGGAGGCCCTGACCAACGCCGTCCGGCACACGGCGGCCGGCCGCATCCGGGTCGAGGTCACGCGGGACGGTGACGGGGTCGTGGCCGACGTCCTCAGCGAGGGCGCCCGGTGCGAGGAGCCGGCGCCGGGCCGCGGGCTGGTCAACATGCGCGAGCGGGCCCGGCTGGAAGGCGGCTCGCTGGAGGCCGGCCCGGTCGAGGGCGGGTTCCGGGTACGGGCGGTGCTGCCGGCCACCTCGGCGGTGACGGCGTGATCCGGGTCCTGCTCGCCGACGACGACGCTCTGGTGCGCGGCGGGCTGCGGGCGCTGCTGGGCGCCGAGGACGGCATCGACGTCGTCGGGGAGGCCGCCGACGGCCGCCAGGCGGTCAGTCGGGCGTGGGAGCTGCAGCCCGACGTCGTCCTCATGGACGTGCGCATGCCCGGCGTCGACGGGGTCGGCGCGACCCGTGAGATCGTGTCGTGGCCGCGGCGCCCGCGGGTGCTGGTGCTCACCACCTTCGACCTCGACGAGGTCGTCGACGACGCCCTCGACGCCGGCGCCGACGGCTTCCTGCTCAAGCGCGCCACCCCGGAGCAGCTCGTCGACGGGATCCGCACGGTCGTCGCCGGCGACGCGCTGGTCGCCCCGGCGGTGACCCGGCGGCTGCTGGCCCTGCACGCCGGACGGCGGCCGCCCGACCGCGACCGGCTGGCGCTGGGGGCGCAGCTGACCGAGCGGGAGGCCGAGGTGCTGTGGGCGCTGGCCGAGGGCCTGTCGAACGCCGAGATCGCCCGCCGCATCTGGATCTCGCCGGAGACGGTCAAGACCCACGTCAAGAGCATCCTGGCCAAGCTGGGGGTGCGGGACCGCACCCAGGCGGTGGTGTGGGCCTACCGCACCGGTTTCGCCAAAGCGACGGCGAGCGAGCCCCGCGGCATACGGCCAAATTGACACTCAGTACGTCGCCGGACGCACCACGGCCACCGACCCTCCCGGCGCCACAGCTTCACCACCAATCACGGCCAACTCTGCTCCACCGTCGAACAGATCGGCCTGGGCGTCGACCTCGGCCTGCCGCTGTTCAAGACCAACGTCCGCACCCGCTGCGATCTCGACTCCACCACCACCGTCGGCGTCAGAGCGGCGGGTGGACCTGTGGTGGTCGGGCAAACACGCCTGCCATGGCGGCAACGTGTAGGTCATCGCCGCGCCCGACGGCTGGCCGCTGTGGACCTCGGGCGTTCGCCCGGGCCGGGAGCACGACACCACCGCGTTGCGCGCCCATTCCGAGGTGCTGCCGCTGCTGGCCGAGTGGACCGACGCCGAGCACGCGGCCCTGGCCGACCTGGGCTACGAGGGGGAACGGGCTGCGCTGACCACGCCGATCAAGCACCGCACCGGGTGTCGGCTGACCGACGATCAGCGCACCGTCAACCTGCTGCACGCGGTGATCCGCGCGCCGGCCGAGCGGGGCAACTCGCTGCTCAAGACCACCTTCAAGGCGCTGCGTCGGGTCAGTCTCTGCCCCTGGCGGATCGGCGCGATCACCGCCGCCGCCCTGGTCCTGCTTCACCACGAACACGGCCGCACCACATGATCAATAAGCCACCGGAGCCGCTACTGGGAATGGCTCAGTGGCGGGGTGGGCGGATCGTGTCGACCGCGTGGTCGACGTCAGCGAGGAACTGGACCTGCCCGCCGTGCTGCTGCGGCCGGACGGCCATGTGGCATGGGTGGGCGAAGATCAGACACACTTGCTCAGCCAGATGCTCACGTGGTTCGGCCCGCCCGCCAACTGAACGGGAATGGCTGGGAAGGGTGGAAGGCCGGTGGCGGGGCCTCCGGCCCCGAAGTGCGTGGCCAGCGCCACCGGCGGGTCCGCGACTGGCGACCGCGACCTCGCGGCGCGATGGATGTCGGTCGCGGTGCCCTGCACGGCGTCAGTGCTGAGACCATCAGCAACGTGATCGAGGAAGGACGCCCCGCGCGGGTGGTGCAACGGCTTCTCGACGGCATCGCCGCTGGACCGACGCCTGAACTGGCGGATCTGTACGACATCGACGCCGTCGTGGAACTGCCCTTCGCGGGAGACGGGGGGCTCCGCCTCGAGGGCCGTGCGGCGATCCGCGAGCACTTCGCCCGGGCGGCTCGCGCCCCGATGGAACTGCTGCCCGTAGAGATCACGCTCCATCAGACGGTCGACCCGGAACTTGTCGTAGCCGAGTATCAGTACGAGGGAAAGGCGACGGTAACCGGTCGTTCGTTCGTGGTGTCCAACGTCCAGATCGTCCGCGTCCGAGGGGGTCGGATCATCACGTCTCGCGACTTCCATGATCACGCCGCCATGGCAGCGGCCATGGACGGGGGCGTCACAGCATGAAGCGCGTTCGGTCTGTGCAGTGAACCGGTGGAGTCTGGAACGCCGACGTGCGCGTCGTCATGAGGAAGCCGCCCAGTCGCCGGGCTGCAGAACTCCCGACGGCGCATCACGTGTGCGCGTCGCTGAGGCACAGAGCGCACTCCGCCGGAGTACGTGACCACTCGACCAGCAAGGAGAGACGCCAGATGCTGCGACTGGCGCGCTGGCGGCCTCGGGTGAGTGCACCGCCTCCGGATGTAGCGGCTCGATGATGGCCGAGGCAGATCGCTTCCGGCGACCGCCGCCTCCTGGCCAGGTCCGCGGATGCACACCCCACGCCCGTTCTCGGTCAGGAGGATTGAGAGGAGCCGACTGTTGACACGGAGTTTTTCGTCAACCCGTGCACAATCTTGGCTCATGGCAATTTTCTTGCCGCGACGCGTCATCCATCACTAGGTGCGATACAAGTCCGAAGGACTCACCGAAGAGCTGGCCGGTAAGAGTCGGGTACCGACTTCGCCGCTGCTCACCTTCTAGGGGCTTGTCAATCACCTGTACTGGGTCGAGAAGACCTGGATAGAGCAAAACTACCTCGGCCGTTCGATCGAGGGTCTCTGGACCGCTACAATCGGCTCTTGAGGGAACATCCACTTGACGCTTCGTGCGCGAGGTCTATCCGAGACGGACGCAGGCCGGCTCTGCGCTGGGTACTACAACACCTGATCGAGGAGACGGCTAGGCACAATGGCCACCTGGACGTACAGGCTGAGCATGAGGAGCCGGTGCAGGCCCTCGTGTTGTCCGGGAACTGCTGGACGGCTCGAGGGGTGTTTGAGTGATTCTGAGAAAGACCGCGCGGCCAGCGTCAGACCCATCACCTGGGCCGAGCCGACAGGGCATCACGGTGGTTCCTCGTGGCGAGGGACGGCTGGAGACGGCCGGCGCACGTTCACAGTCGTGTCCGTCGGCGAATCGTGGTCACCGTGGTTGCGTCGGTGGGCGTTGACCCCTGATCCGCACCTCCCCACTGTCTGGCGGCGCCCGTCACTGCGCCGCTCCGGGACGCGATCAGCGCCGCCCGCGGCGGGCCTGGTCACGACCGGGCCCATCCTCCTGGCGCTGGTCCTCGGCCTGGTGTTCCCGCGGGTCAACTACCTCAGGCTGTTCCTGCTGTTCTTCACCGGCCCGCTGGAGCGCTCCCTGCTCGGCCGCCCCGCGCCGATCCCGGGCTGAGCCGGCCGGCCGGTCGAGTCCGATGGCCAGCACCGGCAGGAGCAGCACGGTGAGCACGCCGGCCCCCACCAGCGCCGCCGCGTTCTCCCGGAGCATCGTGCCGTTGCGCAGGCCGATCTCGGCCAGCGCCACCAAGACCGGCAGCGCGGTCGCCGTCACCAGCGCGGTCTGCACGCGCTGCCGCGCGGGCAGCACGCCGCGGTAGACCAGGAGCGCGGGCAGGCCCCGGACGGCCAGCAGCAGCGCGAAGAACAGCAGCACCCGCAGCGGCGCCCCGGCGATCGAGGACAGGTCCAGGCTCATCCCCGAGTACACGAAGAAGACCGGGACGAAAAACCCGTACCCGACGGCGTCGAGCTTGCCCTCGAGCACCGGCGCCTGACCCCCGACCCAGTGCCGCAGGACGACGCCGGCGAGGAAGGCACCCAGCACCGCGTCAAGGTGGAACTCGTCGGTGACGGCGATGAGGACGATCAGCAGCAGGATCGTCGCCCGCAGGGTGATCTGGGCGGTCTCGTGCTGGCCCAGCACGACCACCGTCGCCAGCCGCCCACCCTCCCGCACCCCGCGCCGGGCCACCGCGAGCAGCACTGCGAGCACCCCGACGGCGGCCAGCGAGACCAGCGCCGCGAAGCGGTTCTGGCTGCCGAGGAACAGGGCGATCGCCAGCACCGGGAACAGCTCCCCCACCCCACCGGCCGCCAGCAGGTACCGTCCCAGCCGGCCACCGAGCAGTCCGTGCTCGCGCAGCACCGGCAGCAGCGTGCCCAGCGCGGTCGTGGTCAGGCCCAGCGCCACGGGCACGAACGCGCGCACCAGGCCGGCCGCGGCGAGCAGTCCCACGGCGCCGAGGGCGAGGACGAGGGAGACGAACCAGGCGAGCACCGCCCGCCGTCCGGCATCCTGACCGAACAGCCGCAGGTCGACCTCGTAACCGGCGAGGAGGAAGACGAACCCGAGGCCGACGTCGGCGAGCACCTGCACCCCGCCCGGTGTGCTCAGGCCCAGCACGTCGGGGCCGATCAGGATGCCCCCGGCCAGCAGGAGCACCACCTGCGGCACCGGCAGCCGTGGCAGCAGCCCGACGACGACCGGGGCGAGCAGCGCCACGACGAAGACGGCCACCAGGTCGTCCACGAGGAGGACGGCGTCCACGCAGGTCTCCCGTCGTCGGTCCGGCCGCGGCGGGCCGGATCATCCGGCAGGCAGGTCCTCGACGGGGTCGTCGGCGAGCCCCGCCTCGACCAGGAGCTGCCCGGGGCGCCGTCGTGGGCCAAGCCGCGCCCCGGGCGGCCACCCGGCGCTGGCCGGCAACGCCATGAAACCCGCCACCGGGCCGACCACGTCTATCCGCCACAGCGGCCGGCTGCGGTCGAGGCGCTCCCGGAACAGCCGAACCAGCTCGGCGCGCAATCCGGAGCCGTCGAGCGGGCAAGCCGCGCCGACCGCCCGGACGTGCGCTGCGACGTCCACCTCGTCCGGGCGCCACACCGGGCCCTCGGGCGTCCCGCTGAGCCGCCAGGTCAACCGCTGCGCAGCCGGCAGTCGGCGGGTGATCGCGTCGCGCAGCTGCTCCAGGTCTGGCGCGCCACCCGGCAGGTGGACCACCGTGGCCGTGTGCCCTACCAGACGGGCGTCCTCCAGGGCGAGGATCGCCCGGTCCTCGGCGGTCAGCGGGACCT
>DASQXT010000038.1:0-6463 GCA_035639575.1 Geodermatophilus sp. | reverse complement strand
TTCGTGCTCGGCGTCTTCGCGCTGATGGTGGACAAGTTCCCGCTCGGCGCGATGATGAACAAGGGCCTGACCGTGCGCGGCGCCCAGGTGCACGGGCAGCGCTACATGCCGCGGATCCTCGAGCACATGGCCCGCGGCGAGCTGACCACCGAGCACCTGGCCACCCACGTCATGCCGCTCGAGGAGGCGCCGCGGGGCTACCAGATGTTCAAGGACAAGACCGACGGCTGCGTACGGGCGGTCTTCACGCCCTGACACGGTCGGCCTACCGGCCTCCACCGCGGCCAGGTGCCCGGAAGGACCTCGGTGCCCCCCACGCCTCGCATGCTCGGCGCGGGCCCCTGCACCGAGGCCGATCGACCCGCTGAGCCCATCCCGTGTCCCGGTCGGGGGACCCTCCGGACCCCCGCGACCGGTCCCCACCGCGGCCAGGTGCCGTCCGGCCGCCGCTGACACGACAGTGGCCCCCCTGCAGCTGCAGAGGGGCCACTGTCGTGTCGGACGCGCGGACTCAGTCGTGCCGTCGCGCCGTCCCGTCCGGCAGGTGGTCGGCGGGGATGGACGCCAGGCCGGTGGGCGCGCGACGTGTCCCCTCGTGCCTGCCGGCGTGCCGTCCAGGGTGGCCGTTCCCCTTCTCGACCGGCGCACTGCCGTCCTCGGGTGCGCCGTGGGGAACGGCGTCGCCGGGGCGGCCCACCGGGGGAGCGGTGGACGTCGGGGCAGCGGCGCCGACGGCCTGCGTGGCCTGCTCGGCCGGCTCGTCGGCGGACGGGTCCCCCGCGGTCTGCCGCGCCGCCTCCCGGGCGGCCTGGATGCCGGACTTGTTCGACAGCGCCAGCTGCGGCAGGAACAGGAACACGACGAACCCGACGGCCGACACGACCGCGGCGATGAGGAACACCAGGTCGATCGCCTCGGAGAAGCCGGTCTTGAACGGCAGCGCCAGGAACGAGGGCAGGTCCTGGATGAACGAGGTGTCCGACAGGTCGGAGCCCCCCTGCAGCTGACCGCTCTGCAGCGCCTGGGCCACCCGCGGGTCCGTGGCCGCCGCCGAGGTCACCGACTCCCCGATCTCCACCGGCAGGCGGGTGAACAGGACCGAGAGGAAGACGGCGGTGCCGACGGTTGCGCCCATCTGGCGGAAGAACGTCACCGAGGAGGTGGCCACGCCCAGCTGGCTCGGCGGCACGGCGTTCTGCACGGCGAGGACCGCGGGCTGGAAGTTGAAGCCCAGCCCCACGCCGAACAGCACCATGAAGGGCACCAGCGTCCAGATCGAGGTCTCGGCGCCGACGACGAAGGACATCGCCAGCAGGGCGACGGCGATCAGCGTGGTGCCGGCCAGCGGGAAGACCTTGTACTTCCCGGTCTTCGAGATCGTGGTGCCCGAGCTCATCGCGCCGACCATGATCCCGGCGACCAGGGGGATCATCTGCAGGCCGGCGACGGTCGCGCTGGAGCCGTGCACGATCTGCAGGTACTGGGGGAGCAGCAGCAGGCCGCCGAACATGGCCGCGCCCACCACCACGCTGCCGAGGCTGGCGACGGTGAAGCTGCGGTTGCCGAACAGGTCCAGCGGCAGCAGCGCCTCGTCGCGGTAGGCCCGCTCGGCCAGCAGGAAGAGGACCAGGCCGACCGCGCCGATGAGGTAGCAGGTGAGGGCTCGGCCCGACGTCCAGCCCCAGAGCCGGCCCTGCTCGGCGACGATCAGCAGCGGCACGATGAAGGTGATCAGCGCCAGCGCCCCGGGCCAGTCGATGCGGTGGTCGCGGCGCACGTGCGGCAGGTGCAGCACGCGGTAGACGGCGAGGAAGGCGAGCAGGCCGAGCGGCACGTTGATCATGAAGATCCAGCGCCAGCCGGTCAGCCCCAGCAGCGAGGTCTGGCCGGCGAGGAAGCCGCCGAGGACCGGGCCGATCACGCTGGAGGTGCCGAAGACGGCCATGAAGTAGCCCTGGTACCGCGAGCGCTCCCGTGGCGCCACGATGTCGCCGATGATCGCCAGGGCCAGCGACATCAGGCCGCCGGCGCCGACGCCCTGGAGCGCCCGGAAGGCGGCCAGCTGGTACATCGTGTCGGCGATGCCGCAGAGCACCGAGCCGACGACGAAGACGCCGATCGCGAACAGGTAGAACGGCCGTCGCCCGTAGATGTCGGAGAGCTTCCCGTACAGCGGGGTCGAGATCGTCGACGTGATGAGGAAGGCCGTCGTCGCCCACGCCTGCAGGTCGTAGCCGTTCAGGTCGTCGGCGATCGTGCGGATCGCCGTCGCCACGACGGTCTGGTCGAGGGCCGCCAGGAACATCGCGACCATCAACCCGGCGATGATCGTGACGATCTGCCGGTGCGTGAAGACGCCGTCCGCGCCCGGTGCGGAGGCCGCCGCCCGGGCGTCCCTCCGCCCGGCCGCGCTGGTGTGGGTGCTCTGGGTCATGAGTTCTCTCTCGATCGGGCGACCGGCACGGCGGCGGGCTCGGTGGGCAGTGACGCTGCGAGGTCGTCGAGGAGACGACCGAACAGCTGGGTGAAGGCGGTCAGGTCCGCGGCCGGCCAGTCGGCGGTGGCCCGGGCCAGGTGGGCCTCCCGCTCGGCGCGGACCTGCCGCAGCGCGGCGGAGCCGGCATCGGTGACGACGAGACGACTGGCCCGCCCGTCGGTCTCGTCGGCGACCCGCTGCACCAGGCCCCGCTCGATCAGCGAGGACACGTGCCGGCTCACCGTCGACGGGTCGGCGTGCACGAGCTCGGCCAGCTCACTCTGCCGCAGGGGGCCCAGCCGCGCGAGCGGGAACAGCAGGACCAGCGCCGCACTGCCCTCGGCGGCCTGGTGCGCCTTGAGGGCGTGCACGAGCCGCATGAAGCGGGGCAACTGCTCGCCGAGGGTGCACAGGTCGGCGAGCCGGTCGTCGCCGGGCGAGGCGGGGCCGGGCACGGGATGACGTGACGGCACGGCGTGCTCCAGGGGACGGCGGACGGAACACGTGCACCGTACAAGCTGTTGTACGGGTCAAACAACCAGTTGTACGAGCCATGTAAGTGAGGCGGCCCACGACCACCCGGCGGCGTCCGGTGCGATCCTGGGAGGTGCGCCGGTCGCCGTCTGCCCGCTGCTGTGCGCCCCCCTGCCTGTCCCAGACGAGGAGACCGTCGTGACCACCCCGCCCGACGACCTGCGTGCGCGGCTGGCCGGCCTGACCCTCGAGGACGAGCACCGGCTGCGCCGCCGGCTCGACGGCACCCGCAAGACCAGGGACGCCGAGGCGCGGGCCCGGCAGCGGTCGCGGATCGCCGCAGACGTCGCGGCCGCCGAGGAGCGGATCGCCCGCCGTCGCGCCGCCGTCCCGACGCTGCGCTACCCCGCCGAGCTGCCGGTCAGCGCCCGCCGCGACGACATCGCCGCGGCGCTGCGCGACCACCAGGTGGTCGTCGTGGCGGGGGAGACCGGCTCGGGCAAGACCACCCAGCTGCCCAAGATCGCCCTCGAGCTCGGCCGCGGCGTGCGGGGCCGGATCGGGCACACCCAGCCGCGGCGGATCGCCGCGCGCACCGTGGCCGAGCGGATCGCCGAGGAGCTGGAGACCCCGCTGGGCGAGGTCGTCGGCTGGAAGGTGCGCTTCACCGACCAGGTCGGCGACGCGACACGGGTCAAGGTCATGACCGACGGCGTCCTGCTCGCCGAGATCGGCCGTGACCGGCTGCTGCGCCAGTACGACACCCTCATCATCGACGAGGCGCACGAGCGCAGCCTCAACATCGACTTCCTGCTCGGTTACCTGGCCCAGGTCCTGCCGCGGCGTCCCGACCTCAAGCTGGTCATCACCTCGGCGACGATCGACGTCGAGCGTGTCGCCAAGCACTTTGGGAACGCCCCGATCGTCGAGGTGAGCGGGCGCACCTACCCGGTCGAGGTCCGTTACCGCCCGGTGGTCGACCCCGACGGGCGGGCGGGGGACGACACGGCCGACCCGGACCGCGACCAGGTCACCGCCATCGCCGACGCCGTCGACGAGCTGACCGCCGAGGGCCCGGGCGACGTCCTGGTCTTCCTCGCCGGCGAGCGGGAGATCCGCGACACCGCCGACGTCCTCACCGAGCGCTTCCCCTCCGCCGAGGTGCTGCCGCTCTACTCGCGGCTCTCGGCCGCCGACCAGCACCGCGTCTTCGCACCCCACACCGGACGGCGGATCGTGCTGGCCACCAACGTCGCCGAGACCTCGCTGACGGTGCCCGGGATCCGCTACGTCGTCGACCCGGGCACCGCGCGCATCTCCCGGTACAGCTCCCGGCTCAAGGTGCAGCGGCTGCCGATCGAGCCGATCAGCCAGGCCTCGGCGCGGCAGCGCTCGGGCCGCTGCGGGCGCACCTCCGACGGCATCGCCATCCGGCTCTACACCGAGGAGGACTTCGAGAGCCGGCCGGAGTACACCGACCCGGAGATCCTGCGCACCAGCCTGGCCTCGGTGCTGCTGCAGATGGCCGCCCTCGAGCTGGGGGACGTCGCGGAGTTCCCGTTCATCGACCCGCCGGACCGCCGTGCGGTCGCCGACGGCATCGCGCTGCTCGAGGAGCTCGGCGCCCTGGACGAGGCCGGCAGCCTGACCCCGACCGGCCGCGCGCTGGCCGCCCTGCCGCTGGACCCGCGGATGGCGCGGATGGTCGTCGAGGCCGACCGGCGCGGCGTGCTGGAGGAGGTGCTGGTCATCGCCGCGGGGCTGACCATCCAGGACCCCCGCGAGCGGCCCACCGAGCACCAGCAGGCCGCCGACCAGGCGCACGCCCGGTTCGCCGACGAGAACTCCGACTTCCTCGCGCTGCTCAACCTGTGGCGGTACGTGACCGAGCAGCAGGACGCGCTCTCGGGCAGCCAGTTCCGCCGCACCCTCAAGCGCGAGTTCCTGCACTACCTGCGCATCCGCGAGTGGCAGGACCTCTACGGCCAGCTGCGCAGCACCGCACGCCGGCTGGGCATGACCGTCGGCGAGCCGGCGGCCGAGCCCGACGAGCGCGGCATCTCCGCCGCGCTGCTGTCCGGGCTGCTGTCCCACGTCGGCCTGCAGGTCGAGGAGGGGAAGGGGCGGGACGGCGACCGGCGGCGCGGTGGCCGCGAGTACCTCGGCGCCCGCAACGCCCGCTTCGTCATCGCCCCCGGCACCCCGCTGGCGAGGAAGCCGCCGCGCTGGGTGGTCGCCGCCGAGCTGGTGGAGACCAGCCGGCTGTTCGCCCGCACCGTCGCCCGGATCGACCCCGAGGTCGTCGAACGGCTGGCCGAGCACCTGGTCAAGCGGCAGTACTCCGAGCCGCGCTGGGACGCCAAGCGGGGCTCGGTCGTCGCCACCGAGCGGGTCACCCTCTACGGCATCCCGCTGGTCGTCGGCCGCCGCGTGCAGTACGGCTCGATCGACCCCGTCGTCTCCCGCGAGCTGTTCATCCGGCACGCCCTGGTCCAGGGCGAGTGGACGACGCACCACCGCTTCTGGCACGACAACCAGAAGGCGATGCAGCGCGTCGCCGAACTGGAGGAGCGGGCCCGGCGCCGGGACATCCGGGTGGACGACGAGACGCTGTTCGAGCTCTACGACGCCCGCATCCCGGCCGACGTCGTCTCCACCCGGCACTTCGACAGGTGGTGGAAGGCCGCCCGCCGGCAGACGCCCGACCTGCTCACCCTCACCCCGGAGGTGCTGACCAACGCCGCGGCGGCCGGGCAGGTGCGGGTCGAGGACTTCCCGGACGAGGTGCCGCTGACGCAGGGGCTCACCCTGCCGCTGTCCTACGCGTTCGCGCCGGGCACCCCGACCGACGGCGTCACCGTCGACGTCCCGCTGGCCGTGCTGGACACCGTCGCCGAGCGGACGTCCGGGGAGTCGCTGGCCTTCACCGTCCCGGGGCTGCGCGAGGAGCTGGTCACCGCGCTGCTGCGGACCCTGCCCAAGCAGCTGCGGCGGACGCTGGTGCCCATCCCCGACCGGGTGCGCGAGGTGCTGCCGCGCATCGCGCCGACCGAGCCGCTGCTGCCGGCGCTGGAGCGCGAGCTGCGGCGGGCCGTCGGGGTCGTCGTCCCGCCGGACGCGTGGGCGCCGGACCAGGTGCCCGACCACCTGCGGGCCACGTTCCGCGTGGTCGACGACCGGCACCGCCCCCTGGCCACCGGCAAGGACCTGCAGGCGTTGCGCCGCGAGGTCGCGCCGCAGAGCCGGGCCAGCCTGGCCGCGGCCGCCTCGGACGTCGAGCGCACCGGCCAGACCGCCTGGACCTTCGGCGCGCTGCCGCACACCGTCGAGGTCCGCCGCGGCGGGCACGTGGTTCCCGCGTGGGTGGCGCTGGTCGACGAGGGGGCGACCGTCGGCGTCCGCGTGGTCGCCACCGAGGTCGAGGCCACCCGGCTGACCTGGCGCGGGGCCCGGCGGCTGCTGGTGCTGGCCGCCGGCTCACCCGCCCGGCAGGTCGTGAAGGGATTGTCCCCG
>DASQXT010000037.1:0-4224 GCA_035639575.1 Geodermatophilus sp. | reverse complement strand
TCGGCGCCGCGGAAGGCGTAGATGGCCTGGTCGGGGTCGCCGACGACGACCAGGTCGCCCCCGCCCCCGGCGAGCAGCTGCAGCAGTTCCACCTGTGCGGGGTCGGTGTCCTGGTACTCGTCGACGAACAGCCAGCGGGCCCGCTCGCGCTCGGCGCGCAACAGCTCCGGGTCGTCCTCGAGCTCGGCGATCGCGGCCCGGACCAGCTCGGCGGGGTCGTAGCCCGACGCGTCACCCCCACCGGCGGTGGAGAAGGCGGTGACCGCCTCGTACTGCTCCTGGAAGGCCGCGGCGTGCAGCCAGGCCTCGTTGCCGGTCTCGCGGCTCCAGGCGGCCAGCAGCTCCGGGTCGACCCCGCGCTCGGTGGCCCGCAGCAGCAGGTCGCGCAGCTCGCCGCGGAAGCCTGCGGTGCTCAGCGCCGGCAGCAACGACTCGGGCCAGCGCACCGCACCCTCCCCGGCCAGGTCGCCGCGCAGCAGCTCGGCGACGACGGCGTCCTGCTCGGCGGCGGTGAGCAGCCGCGGGGGCGCCTCCCCGCGCAGCAGCGCCGCCCGCCGCAGCACGCCGTAGGCGTAGGAGTGGAAGGTGCGGGCCAGCGGCTCACGGATGGTGCGCGCCACCCGCGCGGTGACGCGGTCGCGCAGCTCGGCCGCGGCCCGGCGGCTGAAGGTCAGGACGAGGATCTGCTCGGGGTCGACGCCGCGGTCGATCCGCGCGGCGACCGCCTCGACGATCGTCGTCGTCTTGCCCGTGCCGGGGCCGGCGAGCACCAGCAGCGGGCCGCCCGGGTGGTCGACGACGGCCTGCTGGGTGGGGTCGAGCCGGGGCCGCCGCACCGGCGCCACGGACGGCTGCACGAGGCGGTAGACCGGCGTCGACTCGTCCCCCCGCAGTGCCACACCTCGATGACACCACGAGCGGCCGACGATCTCCCGATGGGTCGGGTCACACGGCGCGGCCCGCGACGCCGTCGGCCGGCCTCCGGGCCGGCCGAGTGCGCTGCGCCGAAAAGCGATGGCCGCCGGGACGTGGTCCCGACAGTCTGTCCGCCCGGGGACCAGCGGAGGGCGGGGCTGATGGCGGTCCAGGACGCTGCACCGGCCGGCGGCGGAACCGGTGGAGAGCCGCTCGCCGGGGGCAGGACCACGCCGGGGGTCGTCCGCATCGGGAACGCGGTGCACCGCCCGGTCCGCCGGTGGACGACCACGGTGCACGCGGTGCTGCGACACCTGGAACAGGTGGGCTTTCCGCAGGCCCCCCGGGTGCTCGGCTTCGACGACCAGGGACGCGAGGTGCTCACCTGGCTGGAGGGGGAAACGGTCGCAGGTGCGCGCCCCTGGCCGGAGTGGACCTCCTCGGACGAGGCCCTGACGCAGGTCGGCTCCTGGTTGCGGCGCCTGCACGACGCCACGGCCGACTTCGTGCCGCCGGAGGACGCGGTGTGGTTCGCCGGCCAGCGCTGGCGACCGGGTCTGGTCATCGGGCACCACGACGCCGCGCAGTACAACGCGGTCTGGCGGGGACGGCTGGTCGGCTTCGTGGACTGGGACGTCGCGGGGCCGTCCACGCGGGAGTTCGACCTGGCGTACTCGGCCCTCATGTGGGTGCCCCTGCTCGCCCCGGGATCCGCGTGGCCGGTCACGTCCCGCCCGGTGGAGGAGCGGCACCGGCGCCTGCACCTGCTGCTCGACGCCTACGGGTACGGCGACGACCGCTCCGCGCTGCGGGCAGCCGTGGCCGCGCGCGCCCGGCGGAACGCCGAGGTGACCCGTCGGCTCGCCGACGGCGGCGACCCGGTGTTCCAGGCGCTCCGTGCCCAGGCCGCCGACCTGGACCGGTCCGCGCAGCAGGTCGACGAGCTGCCCGGGTCCTTCTGGCGGCGGTCCCCGTCGGACCCCTGACCCCGACGACGGGAGTTCCCTGCGGGGGGCACGGGGACTGCCGACCGACCGCGCTCAGGGCCAGCCGACGGCGGCCAGGTCGACCCGGCCGGAGCGCACCGGCACCCCCTCGCCGGCGAGCAGGGCCAGCTGCTCGACCCGGACCGGCTCGGCGGCCGAGCCGTCGGCGCGGACCACCCGGTGCCAGGGCACCGCTCCCCCGCCCTGGGACAGCGCGCGGGCGACCCGCCGCGGCCCGACGCCGACCAGCCGGCCGATCGCGCCGTAGGTGCTCACCCGCCCGGGCGGGATGCGCTCCACGACGTCGAACACCGCCTCGTCGACGTCCAGCGCCGAGGCACCCGGGGAGAGCGGCCCGCCACGGGTACGGGGCCGCGGGTCGTCGTCCACCCCTCTCGTCGACCGCCCGGGGTCAGCCCCGGCGGCCGTACCTGCCGAGCAGCCGGGCCTGCGGCGAGGCGGTCCGCGGCACGTCCAGCGGCGGGTCGAACAGGCCGGGCACACCGTCGGCGGGGAGCCGGTCGGCGACCACCAGGGCCGCGGTGACCAGCGCCGGATCCAGCTCGGTGTCGCCGTCGGTGGCGCGGGCGAGGTCCCAGGAGTGCACCGTGAGGTCGGCGGTCAGCTCCTCGATGTACTCGGCCGCCGAGGTGGGGCCGCGCTGCAGGTGCACGGTGTGCAGCAGCGCCCGGTCCTGCGCGAAGGCGGCCAGTGCACCGTCGGCGGCGGACTCCCAGCCGGTCAGGGGGTCCTCGCCGAGCAGGTCGCTGGTGTCGTCGGGGAAACGGCCGTCGGTGTACGGCTCACCGGCCAGCAGCGGCGGCGCCCAGAGCGCTTCGGTCACCAGGTGCGCGACGAGGTCGGCGACCGTCCAGCCGGGCAGCGCCTCGTCGTCCCACTGCTCCGGTTTCACCGCGTCGACGCGGTCGGTGAACGTGGCCTGGGCGCGCTGGAACAGCGCGAGCAGCTCGGTGGGGGCGAAGTCGGCCATGCGATCAGTAGACAGCGGAAGGGCCCGGTCCGCCCCCGAACGGCAGCGGACCGGCGGAAGGACCACCCTGCCCCCACCGCTCGCAGGCTCGCGGCGGGACCCTGCAGGGCGGCCGGGGGAAAGGGTGGCCCTCCTGCTCAGTACGTGGGGAGCGTCTTGTCGATCCGCGTGGCCCACGCCGTCACGCCACCCTGCACGTGGACGGCGTCGGAGAAGCCCGCGTTCTTGACCGCGGCGAGCACCTCGGCGGAGCGGACGCCGGTCTTGCAGTGCAGCACGATCGGCTTGTCCTGCGGCAGCTGCGACAGCGCCCGGCCGGAGAGGATCTCGTCCTTGGGGATGAGCTTCGCGCCGGGGATCGACACGATCTCGTACTCGTTGGGCTCCCGGACGTCGATCAGCTCGAAGTCCTTGCCGGCGTCCATCATGTCCTTGAGCTCGTCGACGGTGATCGTCGAGCCCGCGGCGGCCTGCTGGGCCTCGTCGGACACGACGCCGCAGAAGGTCTCGTAGTCGATGAGCCCGGTGATCGGCTCGGCCTCCGGGTCCTTGCGCACCTTGATGGTGCGGAAGGTCATCTCCAGGGCGTCGTAGACCATCAGCCGGCCGAGCAGCGTCTCCCCGATGCCGGTGATCAGCTTGACCGCCTCGGTGGCCTGGATGGCGCCGATGGTCGCGCACAGGACGCCGAGCACGCCGCCCTCGGCGCAGCTGGGCACCATGCCGGGGGGCGGCGGCACCGGGTACAGGTCGCGGTAGTTCGGGCCGTGCTCGTTCCAGAAGACCGAAACCTGGCCGTCGAACCGGTAGATGGAGCCCCACACGTACGGCTTGCCCAGCAGCACGCAGGCGTCGTTGACCAGGTAGCGCGTGGCGAAGTTGTCGGTGCCGTCGACGATGAGGTCGTACTGGCTGAAGATCTCCATCACGTTGTCGCTGTCCAGCCGCGTCTCGTGCAGGCGGACGTCGACGTAGGGGTTGATCTCCGTGATGGAGTCGCGCGCGCTCTCGGCCTTGGACCGGCCGACGTCGGACTTGCCGTGGATGATCTGGCGCTGCAGGTTCGACTCGTCGACGACGTCGAACTCGACGATGCCCAGCGTGCCGACCCCGGCCGCGGCCAGGTACATCAGCACGGGCGAGCCGAGGCCACCGGCCCCGACGGCGAGCACCTTGGCGTTCTTCAGTCGCTTCTGCCCGTCCATCCCGACGTCGGGGATGATCAGGTGACGGCTGTACCGACGGACCTCGTCGATCGTCAGGTCCTCGGCGGGCTCCACCAGCGGTGGCAGGGACACGAGCTGCTCCTCAGTACTCGACAGCGGCCCAGCG
>DASQXT010000036.1:0-3874 GCA_035639575.1 Geodermatophilus sp. | reverse complement strand
TTGGTGATCGCCCCGTTCACCGCCACCCGGTTGAGTGCCACCACGGCCGAGGCGCCAGCCCCGAGCAGGTCGGCGCAGACTGCCGCGATCACGCCGGCCGAGGTGAACACGATCGCGTCCTGGCCGGGGTGGAGGCCCGCGCCCTCGGCCGAGGTCGGACAGGTGGTCGTAGTCCCCGGTCCCGAACGAGGCCTGCCCGTGGCGGACCAACAGCACGATGGGCATCAGCAACCTCCGTGGCCCGGTGCACCCGCTGATCGGCGGCCGGCGTGATCGCTGCCGGCACCGGCCCTCCCCAGCCGTGTCGGACCGACAACGACGTCAACTGGCGCGGGACGGGTCGCCGCGTCCCTGCGACCCACCGGATCCTGGATCCTGCGCGGCCCCAGGGCCCGGAACGCCGCGGAACCGGTAAGGCTCGCAAGGCCGACCGGGTTGACAGACCCAGGCCTGGCCGGTCTGGCCGCTGCCGGCGGCGGCGAGGACGGCGGCCGCGACCTCCTCCACCGTCAGGAGAGGGAGCCGCTCCTGACGGAACCGCTCCCGGTAGGCGTCGATCAGCGTCGTGGACACGAAGCCGGGGCAGACGCAGTTGATGGTGACCCCGTCGGTCGACAGCGGCTCGGCGAGCGAGCGGACGAGGCCGACCACCGCGTGCTTGGTCATGGAGTAGACGGGGTCCTGCGGATACGGCGTCAGCCCGGAGAGCGACGCAGTGGCCACGATCGCCCCGCCGCCGGCCGCGCGCAGAACCGGCAGTGCCGCCTGGACCCCGAAGACGACGCCGTCGACGTTGACCGCCATGATCGCGCGGTAGCGGTCCAGGGGCAGCCGCTCGATCGGCGTCTCCCCCGTGGTGATGCCTGCATTGAGGACGACGAGGTCCAGGCGGCCCTCCTGCCGCGCGGCCTCGACCGCGGCCCGGACCTCCTCGGGGTCACCCGCGTCGGTCCGTACGAAGACGGCTCCGAGCTCTGCCGAGGCCGCTTGCCCGGCCCGCTCGTCCCGGTCAGCGAGCACCGTCCGCACCCCGTCGGCGGCCAGAGCCCGGCCCACGGCCAGGCCGATCCCGGACGCGCCCCCCGTGATCAGCGCGACCCTGGCCGGCCCGTCTGCCGGGGTCACCTCAGCTCGAGGACGACGGTGCCTGCGCCGTCGCCTGGTCGCGCAGCTCCCGGCGCAGGACCTTGCCGGTGACCGTCTTCGGGATCTCGTCGACGATCTCGACCTGCCGGGGGTACTTGTAGGCGGCCATCCGCTCCTTGCAGAAGGCGATGAGCTCCGCCGGCTCGGCGCTCTTCCCGGGCTTGAGGCTGACGAAGGCCTTGACCGTCTCTCCGCGGTACGGGTCGGGGACACCGACCACGCCGCACTCACGCACCGCGGCGTGCTGGTACAGCACGTCCTCGACCTCGCGCGGCCAGACCTTGAAGCCCGAGGCCACGATCATGTCCTTCTGCCGGTCCACCAGGTAGAACCAGCCCTCGGAGTCCATGAACCCGACGTCGCCGGTGTGCAGCCGACCGCCCGGCAGCGCCTTCGCGGTCTCGTCGGGCTTGTTCCAGTACCCCGGCACCACCCCTGGGCCCTCGGTCACCACTTCTCCGACCTCGCCGGGAGGCAACTCCTCGCCGTCCTCGCCGACGATGCGCACGGTGTAGCCGCACACCGGCACCCCCACCGACAGCGCGCCGCTGGTCGGGTCCACCGGTGCCTGCCGTCCCCACGGCACCCCGTGCGACGGTGAGGTGGTCTCGGTCAGCCCGTAGATGTTGTGGATGTAGGCGCCGAAGTGCTCCTGGAACTGCTCCACGGTCGACGGCGCGATCGGCGCCCCACCGCTGCCCACCTTCGTCATCGCCGACAGGTCGCGCTTGACCGCGTCGGCGTTGTTCATCAGCGCGATGAAGGCCGTGATCGATCCCATCGCCCACGTGGCGCGGTGCCGCTCGGCGAGCTCGGCCATCACTGCGGCCTCGAACCGGTAACCCAGAACCAGGGGCATCGGCAGCAGCAGCGCGACGCCCAGGTGGGCCACCAGTCCCGTGACGTGGAACAGCGGGGCCACCGCGAGGCAGACGTCGTCCCCCGTCAGGTGAACCCACTGCCGGTACACCTCGGCGTTGTAGACGACGTTGCGGTGGGTGTTCATCGCCCCCTTGGGCGGCCCCGTGGTCCCCGACGTGTACACCAGGAACGCCACGTCGTCGGGGCCGAGCTCCGCCGGAGGCGGACGCTGCCCGTCGTAGCGCCGGACGAGGTCGAGCAGGTCCAGCGTGCCCTCTGCCCGCTGCCGCTGGACCCCGGCGAACAGCGACTCCGATCCCGGGTCGGCGACGTAGTCCAGCTCGCTCGTCGTGATGACGGATGTGACGCCCGCGGACTCGGCGGCCGGGCCGCCGGCCTGCGGGTACAGCGACTCCTGCTCGATGAGGAGCCGGGCCCCGGAGTCGGTGAGCAGCCCCGCCAGCTCTCGCTGCTTGTACATCGGGTTGACCGGCACGACGATCGCGCCGAGCCGCCAGATGGCGAGCATCGCGATGAGGAAGGTCGGGACGTTCTGCAGTTGGACCACGACCCGGTCACCTCGCCGCAGCCCGCACTGCTCGGCCATGGCCGCGGCCAGAGCCGCGGACTGACGGTCGACGTCGGCCACGGTCAGGGTCGTGCCGAAGTAGTGCACCAGCGGCTTGTCCGGATGAGCGCGGACTGCCGCGTCGAACATGCTCACGCAATCGGGGAACGGCGCCTCCAGGTCCGCCGGAACCCCCTCGTCGTACAGGGCCAACCACGGTCGGTCGTCATACAGGGACATGCGGCGCCTCCGCTGCTGTGGTCCCCGTCGCGGATGGTCTCCTCTACCCCGCTGACCGTCCCGTACCCATCGACCCCGTCCCGTGTCATCCGCGTTCGCGGCGCTCAGGCCCCGGATCGCGGATTCCGGCTCTCGGACACGAGCAGGTCGTGGAGTTCCCTCTCGCGAACGTCCTGCGTTGCGTGAGGTCGCTGCGGGGACCGTCCCGGAGCGCCCACGTGTGGGCGCCGATGATCACCGCCAGGGCCAAGACGAGTGATCCGGTGATGACCGTCCATTGCCCGGACCTGAGCGGCGCCCGTCCGCGTGGACCCGTCCGCTGTCGCGCGGCGTGCGGCTGAGGACGTCAGCGCGGCCGCCCTGCCTCCGTCGAGGTGGACGACCTGGGACTGGCCTGTCCCGGTCGGGCGCTGGACCCGGCGAGAACGCGAACGCCAGCGTCGCCAACGCCCCGAACGTGAGGAAGCGAGGAACGTCCCAACGACGCCACGTGAGTCCACTCCCGCGGTGGCAGACGGCAGTGCCCGACGGGCAGCCGCCACGTCCTGTGCCTGGTGCGGCGGGGTCACCAGGCCACGGTCGCGGGAACCGATACCGCAGTGGTGCTCAGCCACCTGCCGCCACCGCGCCTGGGAGCAGGCGCGGGCCGCAGCGTCCGGCCGCTCGGCCGTCCAGGTCGTGGAGCGCCGAGTCGAGATCCCGACCCCGATCGCGCCGACGCGTCGGGACTGGGGACCGCTCCTCATCGAGCTGGCCCGCCAACTGGAGGACGGCCGCGCATATGACCGTGACCTCGTTGCCCTCGCGGCGGCGTTGAACACCGTCCTCGATGCCTACAGCTGACGCCCCTACGTCCGGGACCGGAGCCGCACAGGAGGCTTCCCCCATCTGCGATGAGCGCCCCGAGCCGGGTTCGGCTCTGGAGCGTTCGGCCTGCGCGGCAGGCTCTGGACCTCGAGCGAGGACCGGAATCTCCAGTCGTCCTGCAGTGGAGACGACACCGGAGGGACCGGAGCACCAGTCACCGCGGCCGCCAGAGGTCGGGAGTCCGCGACGCTG
>DASQXT010000035.1:0-16091 GCA_035639575.1 Geodermatophilus sp. | reverse complement strand
CCCCGCCGATGCAGCTCTCGCCGGTCACCACTGACCCCGCCGAGGCCCGGCAGTGGTCGGCCGACTTCCGCCCCGCCGGGGTCGAGGGGCTGGTCGCCAAGGGCGCCGGCACCCGCTACGCGCCCGGCCGCCGCGAGTGGCTGAAGGTGAAGTCCTGGGAGACCACCGAGGTGCTCGCCGGCGGCGTCATCGGGTCGCTCGAGCGGCCCGGTCAGCTGGTGGCCGGGCGCTACCGGGACGGCGAGCTGGTCGTCGTCGGCCGGACCAGCCCGCTCTCCCCCGCGCAGTCCGCCGAGCTGGCCGACGTCCTCACCCCGGCCGGGCCGGACCACCCGTGGCCCGAGCGGATCGGCACCGGCGCCTTCGGCGGCGGCCGGCTGTCGGTGCCGCTGACCCGGGTGCGCCCGGACGTCGTCGTCGAGGTCAGCGCGGACGCCGCACTGCAGGCCGGGGTCTTCCGCCACCCGCTGCGCTTCGTGCGGGTGCGCCCCGACCTCGCCCCGGGCGACGTCCCGGGACTGTGACACCGTCGGCCTACCGGCCGGCACCGCGGCCACGAGCCGTCCCCGACGAGCGTCGAGCCCACCCGCCGCCTCGTCGCGGACCCCTCCGGGGCCCACTCCTCGACGGCAGCGACGTCATCCGGCAGAGCAGGCCGGTCCCGAAACCCGCACGGAACACCGGTCGCGGACGATCGGGCGGGTGCACACCGGTGACCAGCTCTGCCTGACGGCGGCCGACCTGACGGTCCGCACCCTGGGTCCGGCGACCGTTCCCTCCCCGCTGGACGGCTCCCTGCTCGACCCGCGCGACAGCGTCCACTACGTCGCCGAGACCGACCGGGTGCTGCTCGACGACACCCTCGACATGGCCGTGCGCCGCGGGCTGCCCACCCGGGAGCTGCCCGCCTTCGAGCCCGGCGGACCGCGCTCCCGGCTGTTCTTCGACCCGCCGCGCACCCGCGTCGGCGTCGTCACCTGCGGCGGGCTGTGCCCGGGGCTGAACAACGTCATCCGCGGCCTGGTGCTGGAGGCGTGCGGCCACTACGGCGTCGCCTCGGTGACCGGCTTCCGCAACGGCTACCGCGGCCTGACCCGCGCCGGCGTGGCGGACGCGGTCGAGCTGACGCCGAGTGCCGTCCGCGGGCTCAACGACCAGGGCGGCACCGTGCTGGGGACCTCCCGCGGCGGCCAGGACCCGGCCGAGATGGTCGACACCCTCGTCGCGCGGGGCATCGACGTCCTGTTCGTCATCGGCGGCGACGGCACCCTGCGCGGTGGGCAGGACATCGCCGACGAGGCCACCCGCCGCGGCCTGCCGATCGCCGTCGTAGGCATCCCCAAGACGATCGACAACGACATCCCGTGGATCGACGCCAGCTTCGGCTTCCAGACCGCCTTCGGCCGGGCCGCCGAGTCGATCCGGGCCGCGCACACCGAGGCGCGGTCCACCCCGAACGGGGTCGGGCTCATCAAGCTTATGGGCCGGCACTCGGGCTTCATCGCCGCCTACGCGTCGCTGGCCAGCGAGGACGTCGACGTCGTCCTGGTGCCGGAGGTGCCCCTGGACCTCGGCGGCCTGCTGGCCCACCTCGGCCGGGTGCTCGACCGGCAGGGGCACGCGGTGGTCGTCGTCGCCGAGGGCGCCGGGCAGGAGCACTTCGCCGGGCAGCCGCGGGAGCGGGACGCCTCGGGCAACGTGCGGCTGGGGGACGTCGGCGCGCTGCTGCGCGACCGGATCACCGCCGACGCGCGGGCCTGCGGCCGCGACCTCAGCCTGCGCTACGTCGACCCGGGCTACGCCATCCGCAGCGTGCCGGCCAACCCCTTCGACAGCGTCTACTGCGCGCGGCTGGCGCAGGCCGCCGTCCACGCCGCCATGGCGGGGCGGACGGCGATCGTCGTCGGTCGCTGGCACGGCCGGTTCGTGCACCTGCCCATCGCGCTGGCCACCGCCAGCCGCAACCAGGTCGACCCGCAGGGCGACCTGTGGCTGTCGGTTCTCGAGGCCACCGGCCAGCCGGTCGGCGGGTGAGAGCCCTCAGCCGCGGACCGCCACCCGGTCCTTCGCCACCTGGACCACCGCGACCAGCCCGGCGAGGACGACCGCGGTGAGCTCGACCGCAGCGCCGAGGAAGGCGGTGGCGAGGACGAGGACGGCGGCGACCGGGAAGCCGACCTGCGCCACCCGGCCGTAGTGGTCGCCGCGGTGCCGGACGTGCAGGGCCCAGACCACCAGGAGGAAGACCACCACGGGCAGCGGGACCGCCAGGTCCCCCGCCAGCTGCGAGCCGGCGTAGGCGCCGGTGTCGACGTCGATCGCCACCTCCAGGCCCGAGCCCACCGCCGCGGTCGCCGCGAAGACGGCGTAGTGCCCATAGCCCCACAGCAGCGGCAACCGCCGGCCGGTGAGCAGGTCGTCGCGCGGCTCGTCGAAGTACAGCCACCACAGCGCGAAGACGACGACGAGGCCGGCGGCGGCCAGGGTGGCCAGCGGCCGCAGCTCCTCGGTGTGCTCGGTCAGGGCCTCGGTGACGGCGTTGGTCGCCCCGAGGATCACCTCGCCCAGCACGATGAGGGTGAACAGCCCGTACCGCTCGGCGATGTGCTCCGGGTGCCACGGCGTCACCAGCCGGCGCTCGGCCAGGGCGGGGACGGCCAGCTCGGCGGCGACCAGGACGACGACGGCCGGCCACAGCAGCGCCTCCGGGAACAGCAGCCGCAGCAGCCACAGCACCTGGACGACGGTGACCAGGACGGCGTAGCGCAGCGCCGGCTCGCGGAACCCGGGGGCCGACGCCGCCGCCCGCAGCCACTGGCCGACCATCGCCAGCCGCATGACCACGTAGCCGAGGGTGACGATGCCGAAGTCGCGGTCCTGGGCGACCGCGGGGACGCCGGCAGCGAGCACCAGCACGCCGGCCATCTGCACGAGGGTGGTCAGCCGGTAGACCCCGTCGTCGGTGTCGAAGGCGGAGGCGAACCAGGTGAAGTTCATCCACGCCCACCAGATGGCGAAGAAGACCGCGAGGTAACCGGCCACCCCGCTGCCCGCGTGGCCCTCGCTGACCGCGTGGTGCAGCTGGGCGGCCGCGGAGGCGACGGCCACCACGAAGCACAGGTCGAAGAGCAGTTCCAGCGGGGTGGCGGTCCGGTGCTCCTCGTCGGGCCGGCGGGGGCGCATGGGACGACGCCACGGCGACTGCGGTCCGGTCCGGGGCTCGGCGGTCACGGCAGGATGCAACTGCGGCCGGTCCGCGCCGGTCAAGGACGGCCGCTCAGGGGCGGTCCGGCACGCGGCCGAGGGCGATCAGCAGGCGGCGCAACAGGCCGGCGAGGGCGTCGAGGTCGTCACCGGAGAGGCCGGCCAGCAGCCGGCGCTCCGTCTCCAGGTGGTCGGGCAGCGCGGCGTCGAGCGCCGCGCGGCCGGCCTCGGTCAGCGTGACGACGACGGCCCGCCCGTCGGCCTCGCTGCGCTCGCGGGTGATCAACCCCCGCTCCTCGAGCCGGTCCAGCCGCTGGGTGATCGCGCCGGAGGTGACCAGCGCGGTCCGCATGAGCGCGGTGGGGGTCAGCTGGTACGGGGCCCCGGCCCGGCGCAGCGCGGCCAGCACGTCGAAGGAGGGGACGTCGAGGCCGTGGCGGGCGAAGGTGGCGCGCTGGGCGAGGTGGACCTCGCGCTGCAGCTGGGAGATGCGGCCGATCACGCCCATCGGGCTGCAGTCGAGGTCGGGCCGCTCCCGGGCCCACTGGGCCAGGATCTGGTCGACGGCGTCCCCCATCCGGGTACCTCAGCAGTGAGGTATCGGCGGCGTCAAGCGGGGCGCAGGCGGGTGCTGAGCCGGACGGTGAGCCCGGCGGGACCGGGCAGCAGGTCGACGGAGTCCCAGAGCTTGCGGGCCAGCCACAGGCCCATGCCGCCACGGCCGAGGTCGTCGCCGTGGGCGGGCACGAAACCGGCCAGCGGGTCGCCGAAGGAGTGCCCGGAGTCGGTGATGGCGCAGACCAGCCGGTCGCCGTCGGTCCACACCCGCGCCGACACCGGCCGGACGCCGTGCCGGAAGGCGTTGGCGGCGACCTCGGCGGCGGCCAGGTGCAGGTCCTCCCGCTGGTCGCGGTCGGGCACCCGGGCGGCGAGGACCCGGCCGATCCCGTGGCGCAGCGCCACCAGGGTGGGGACGTCGTCGAGGGCGAGCACCGGCTCGCCGTCCTCGACCGGCTCCCGCGGCCACGGCAGCCGGGGGAGGTACTCCGCCGGGTCGCGGTAGGCCGGGTTCGGCGCCCACGCGCCGTCGACGACCAGGAAGGGGTGGGTGGTCGCGGCGGTCTCGACGACCGCCGCGGGCAGCCGGCGCCGGTCGTAGAGGCAGAGGGAGTCGACCGCCAGGTCCTGCGTGATCCGGTTGGCCGCCGACTCGAACCGCACCCCCTCGCGCCAGCCGGCCGGGGCGGGCCCGAAGTCCGCGAGGGACAGGACGCGCAGCTGCCCGTTGCCCGCCTGCTCGGCGGTCCGGCGGGTGTGGGCCAGCGCGTCGGGGGCGCGGGCACCGAGCAGGCTCAGCCGCGGGTCGTCGCGGACCTGCCGGGCGCGCTCACCGAGCTCGTCGCAGAGCAGTGCCACGACGTCGGGCGGGCAGGCCAGCGCGACGAGGTCCCCGGCGCGCACCCCGGCGTCGAGGAAGGGCAGGGCCACGGCCAGCAGGTCGGCCTCCCCGCGCACCACCGCGGCGGCGTGCCGAGACAGGACCGGGGACCCGACGCCGCTGCGCGCGTGCGGCAGCGGCGCCCGGGCACCGCTCACCGCTGGGTCCACCTCGTCCGGTCCTCCCTCCGGCCGGGGACTCCTGCCGGGTGTTGCGTCATCCTCGTACACGTCCGCCCCCGCCCGCGCGCGGGGGCGGGGTCCGTCCGCCGTCACTGCGGCACCCCGGCGGTCCCGGCGACCTCCTCGTCGACCCCGGCCAGGGTGAGGATCCGCGCCGGCGGGGTCCCGGGCCGGGTGAGCACCCGCAGGGCGACGCCGGCCCGCCCCGCTTGGGCGACGGCCTCCAGCACCAGTCCGACGCCCGCGCTGGCGAGGTAGCCGGTCGGCCGGAGGTCCAGCGTCGCGGCCGACCCCGGGACGAGCTGCTCGAGCCGGGCGAGCACCTGCTGGCGGACCCGCCCCGCGGTGGCCAGGTCGACCTCGCCGTACACCTCCAGACGCGGGCCGCCGGGCTCGTCGTGCACGGCCACGCTCGTCCCGCCGTCCCCCGGGGGAGCCGTGGGCGTCCGCTCCAGGCGGACCGCCGGGCCGGGGACGGCGGGCGCCATCCGGAAACGGACCGTGGTGCCGGCGACCCCGGAGGCGTGTTCCACCTCGACGTCGGTGCCCAGCGCCTCGATCAGCTCCAGGCCGCGGCCGCGGTAGCCACGGTCGGCCGGCGGCGGCCGCCACAGGCCGGTGTCGCGCACCTCGACCCGCACGCTGCCGTCGGCCCCCCGGGCGAGCCGGTAGCTGCACTCGCCGTCGCCGGGGGACGCGGCGTAGGCGTGCTCGACCGCGTTGGCCAGCGCCTCGCCCAGCGCGAGCTGCAGGTCCTCGGCGGTGTCCGCGGGCAGCCCGGCCGCCGCCGTCCACGCCGCCACGGCCCGGCGGACGCCGGACAGCCGGCGCGGGTCGGCGGGCAGCCGGGCGGCCAGCGGCTCCGGCAGCAACCGGGCGGCGATCAGCGCGACGTCGTCGGGTTGAGCGGCGTCGGCGAGGACCTCGGCGAGCAGCTGCCCGGTCAGCGCGACCGGGTCGGCCGCGGCGTGCCGGGCGGCGGCGGCCCGGACCCGTTCCAGCCCGTCGTCGAGGACCTCGCCGCGGCGTTCCACCAGGCCGTCGGTGTAGAGCAGCAGGGTCGCGCCGGGGGTGATGTCGGCGGTGCCCTCGGTGTAGGGACGACGCCCGGGTGCGCCGAGGACGGCCCCGGAGCCGGCGCCGTCGAGCAGCTGCGCCCCGTCCGGCGTCACCAGCAGCGCCGGGGGGTGGCCGGCGCGGGCCCAGCAGACCGTGCCGGCCGTGCCGTCGACGACCAGGCAGGCCGCGGTGGACGCCAGCGCGCCGGGCAGCCGGGAGGCGAAGCGGTCCAGCAGCTCCAGGGCCTCCGCCGGGCCGCAGCCCTGCAGCAGGGCGGTCGATAGCGCGCTGCGCAGCTGTCCCATGACCGCGGCGGCGGCCGGCCCCTGGCCGACGACGTCGCCGACGGCGATCGCGATCCGGTGGTCGGCCAGCTCGACGACGTCGTACCAGTCCCCGCCGGCCTGGCTGCCCTCGGCGCCGGGCAGGTAGTGCGCCGCCAGTGCCAGCCGCTCCAGGGCGGGCAGCTGCGCCGGCAGCAGGCTCAGCTGCAGCGTCTCGGCGATGCCCCGCTCGGCCCGGTACAGCCGGGCGCGGTCGAGGGCCTGCGCGCACTGCTCGGCGACGGCGAGCAGCATCGCGCGGTCCGTGGCGGAGAAGCGCCGCGCCTCGGGCCAGGCCACCGACAGGACGCCGACCACCCGGCCGGCCACGGTCAGCGGCAGGGCCGCCACCGCGGCCAGCCCGAAGTCCCGCGCCGACGCGGCCAGCTCGGGGGCCAGTCCGCGGTTGGCCAGGGGCTGCGCGGCGACGTCCTCGACCCAGATCGGACGGCGCTCGTTGACGGCCGTCGTGGCCACCACGGGGGTCGACATCGGCAGCGTCCGCCAGAGCTCCCGGCCGGCCGGGCTGCCGCCGTCGATGGCCAGCGCGGACAGCGCCCGGTGCGAGGGGTCGACCTCGTACACGGCGACCCGGCTGTCCGGGCCGGTCAGCGCGCGGACGTGCCCGCCGGCCACCTCGGCGACCTCCAGCGGGGTGGTCGCCGCGGACAGCTCGGCGGTCGCCCGCTGCAGCAGCGCCAGCCGCCGGGCCGCGGCCCGCTCCTCGGTGAGCAGCAGCGCGTTGTCCACGGCCAGGGCGGCCCGGCCGGCGATCTCCTCGGCGAGCTCCCGGTCGTCCTCGGTGAACGGGGGCGCGTCCCCCCGGCGGCCCAGCCCGAGGACGGCGAGCACCCGCCCGCGCACCGTGAGCGGGATGGCGAGCACCGAGGCCATGGGGAGCACCCGCGCCAGCGGGGGGAGGTCGTCGGAGGAGCCGGGCAGCCCGCCGGGGTGCAGCACCGAGCGCCCGGTACGGACCACCTCCGCGCCCGCGCCGAGGCCGGGGTCGGTCGCGGCGAGCGCTGTGGCCGTCTCGTCGCCGGCGCCGGCGATGCCGGCCCACCGCAGGCGGCCGTCCTCGTCGGCCAGCCGGACGGTGCACAGGTCGGCGAGCCGGCGCTCCACCACCAGCCGGGCCAGGGCGCCGGTCTGGCCCTCCACCGAGGTCTCGCGGTCCAGCGCCGCGCCCACCTCGGCCAGCAGCGTCTGGCGCGCCGTCTCGCGGGTCCGGGCGTTGATGTCGGTGCAGCTGCCCACGTAGCCGGCGGAGGTGTCCCCCGCACCGATCGGCGCGGCCCGCTCCAGCAGCCAGTGGTAGCTGCCGTCGGCGCGGCGCAGCCGTACGTCGACCTCCCAGCCCTCGCGGCGGGCGGTCGCCGCGGCGACGACCTCGGTGTAGCGGTCGCGGTCCTCCGGGTGCAGGCCCTGCGCCCAGCCGTCGCCGATCTCCTCGCGGGCCGGGCGGCCGGTGAAGTCGGTCCAGCCGCGGTTGACGAACACCCGCCGTCCGTCGGGGTCGGCCACCCAGATGAGGGCCGGCGCGAGGTCGGCCATCGCGGTGAACTGCTCCTCCGCGGCGCGGCGGGCCCGGCCGAGCTCCAGGTGCGCGCCGACGCGGGCCATCAGCTCCTGCGCGGAGAACGGCTTGACCAGGTAGTCGTCGGCACCGGCGGCCAGGCCCTCGACGGCGGCCTCCTCGCCGGCCCGGGCCGAGAGGAGCACCACCGGGACGCGGGCGGTGCGCGGCTCGGCGCGCAGGGCCGCGAGCAGCCCCATGCCGTCGAGCTCGGGCATCATCACGTCGCTGACGACCAGGTCGGGCGGGTCGGCCAGCGCCGCCTCGAGCGCCTGCCGGCCGTCCGCGGCGGTGCGGACGTCGTAGTGCGGCCCCAGCAGCCGCTGCAGGTACCCCCGCATGTCGGCGTTGTCGTCGGCGACCAGCACCCGCCCGGAGACCGCGGCCCGGCCCGGGACGACCGATGGCAGCTCGACGCCGGGAACGCTCTCCCCACCGGGCAGCCAGCGCAGGGCCTCGGTGACGAAGGGGACGGCGGCGGACGACACCGCGGGCGCGTCCGGAGCGGCCTCGGCCAGCCGGTCGGCGGGCAGGTGGGCGGTGCCCATCGGCAGGGTGACGGTGAACGTCGTCCCGGCGCCCGGGGTGCTCTCGACGTCGACGCTGCCGCCGTGCAGGGCGACCAGCTCGCGCACCATCGCCAGGCCGATGCCGCTGCCCTCCCCCGACCGGCCGCGGGCGTTGCGGACCCGGGAGAAGCGCTCGAACAGGCGGGGCAGCTCGTCGGCGGGGATGCCGGTGCCGGTGTCGCTGACGGTCAGCCGCGCGCCGCCGTCGTCCTGCCGCAGCCGCACGGTGATGCCGCCGGTGAAGGTGAACTTCAGCGCGTTGGAGAGCAGGTTGAGGACGACCTTCTCCCACATGTCCCGGTCGACGTGCACCGGCGCGTCCAGCGGCGGGCAGTCGACGGTGAACTGCAGCCCCGCGCGGACGACGGCCGAGCGGAAGACGCTGGCCAGCTCGGCGGTGGTGGCGGCGAGGTCGACGGGCTCGAAGCGGGCGTCGATGCGGCCGGCCTGGATGCGGGAGAAGTCGAGCAGGGTGTTGACCAGCTTGCCCAGCCGCTGCGCGTTGCGCTCGATCACCTCGAGCTCCTCGCGCAGCCGCGGGTCGGACGCCGCGGCCGGGGAGGCGCGCAGCTCGGCGACCGGGCCGGCGATGAGCGTCAGCGGGGTGCGGAACTCGTGGCTGACGTTGCTGAAGAAGTCGGTCTTCGCGCGGTCCAGCTCGGCCAGCGCCTCGGCCCTGCGGCGCTCGGCCTCGTAGCTGCCGGCGTTGGTGAGGGCGGAGGAGACCTGGTTGGCCACGAGGCCGAGGAAGCCGCGGTAGGCGTCGTCCCAGCAGCGGTGCGGGTTGAGACCGACGACGAGGAAGCCGGCCGCCCCGTTGTGCTCGGGCGCCGAGGAGGCGATCGGCAGCGCGACGCCCTGCACCGGCGAGCGGTCCCAGGCGCCGGTCGGCAGGCCGGGACACCGGTCGGCGAGGTCCTCCACCAGCACGTCCTCGCCGGCGAGCAGCCGGCTCAGCGGCCACGTCCCGGAGTCGTCGGTCAGCACGCGGGGCACGGCGGGCGACCCCGGGTCGATGCCGACCGCGCTGCCCAGCCGGGCGGTGCCGTCGTCGTCCATCAGGTAGACGGCGCTGAACGGCAGGTCGACGGGGTTGCGGGCGAGCTGTTCGGCGGTGGCGGCGAGCACGGCCTCGGCGGAGCGGGCCGCCCCGAGCGCCGCGGCGAGGTCGCGCAGCGTGGCCATCCGGCGCTCGCCGACGACCTGCTGGGTGGTCTCGGTGACCACGCACAGCAGACCGCCGGTGCGGCCGTCGTCGTCGGGCAGGGGGCTGTAGGAGAAGGTGTGGTACGTCTCCTCGGTGTAGCCGCTGCGCTCCAGGAAGAGCAGCAGGTCCTCGTCCCAGGTGGCGGCCCCGCCGTCGAGCACCTCCCGGGTGCGCGGCCCGATGTCGGGCCAGATCTCCGCCCACACCTCGGAGGCCGGCCGGCCCAGCGCCCACGGGTGCTTGGCCTGCAGCGTGTCGTGCCGGTAGGCGTCGTTGTAGAAGAAGGCGAGGTCCGGACCCCAGCCGGCCCACATCGCGAACCGCGACGTCAGCAGGATCCGGATGGTGTGGCGCAGTCCGGAGGACCACTGCTCCGGCGGGCCGAGCGGCGTCTGCGACCAGTCGACCGCGGCCATCGCGCGGCCCACCTCGCCGCCACCGGCGAACAGCGAGGTGCCGGGGTCCTCGTCGCTCACTGCGTCTCCTCGCCGGCGCTTGTCGACTCCGCGAGCGGCACTGCTGTGGCCGTCCACGACCTCGCACGCTGGGTCATGGGCACCATCACGAGGGGATGGTAGGTCGGGGGCCGTCACCGCCGGTTACGGGCGGGGGGACCCGCGCGCCGCGTCGGCCCGGGACGGCCCGCTCGAGGCCGGTCACCGCGGGCGCCTCCGCTCCGCCGAGGGCATCCTGCGGGGGCGGCACCGGTCGGCTCTGCCCGCTGACCGCCGGCTGCCATCCTCGTCGCATGGCCGCCCTCGACGACTTCAACGCCGAGCCCGCCGACCGCGCCGTCCAGGCCCTCCGGGCGTGCAACGCGGCACCGCGGTTCGCGGCAGCGATCGTGGCCGGCCGGCCCTATCCGGACGTCGACGCGCTGGTCACCCGCGCCGAGGAGGTCGTCCGGGGGCTGCCCTGGGAGCCGCGAGTGCGGCCGACGAGCGCCGGCGAGGAGGACGCGTGAGCGTGTCGACGCACGTGCTGGACTCCGTGCTGGGGCGCCCGGCGGCGGGGGTGGCCGTCCGGCTGCTCGCCGGGGAGGAGCTGGTCGCCGAGGGGGTCACGGACGCCGACGGCCGCTGCCGGCTGGCGGAGGGAGCGACCGCCGCAGGCGCGCACCGGCTGGTCTTCGCCACCGGTCCGTGGTTCGCCGACCAGGGGCGGGACACCTTCTACCCCGAGGTGGTGCTCACCTTCGACGTCCGCGAGCCGAGCGAGCACCACCACGTGCCGCTGCTGCTGGCCCCGTTCGCCTACTCGACCTACCGCGGGAGCTAGCGCGGTCAGCGGCCCCGGCTGGCGTCCTGCGGAGCGGTCTCGAGGCCGACCCCCGCGAAGAGCAGGTCGGCGTGCACGCGCAGGTCGGCCCCGCGCTCGTCGTCGGTGGTGGAGACGCCGGCGCCCTCGGCCACGCCCACCCCGCCCACGCCGCGGCAGTTCCACCACACGTGCCAGCCGGTCGGCACCTGCACCCCCACGCCGCCCATCAGCGCCCGCACGGTGAGGTCCACCCCGCCAGGCACCTCGGGCACCGCGGTCAGGTCCAGTCGGACGCCGCCCATGACCACGTCCAGCCGCACCCGCGACAGCTCGGGGTGGACCGGGCGCAGCTCGTCGCCGCCGACCACCACGACCCGCCGGATCCCGGCCGTGCTCTCGTCGCCCTCGTCCTTGCGGCGGGCCACCAGCCGGCCGGTCACGGCGAGCACCGCCTGCACCGCCCACCAGCCCAGCAGCCAGGGCAGCAGCCGACGGACGGCGGGCGGGAGGCTCGTCATGCGGTCAGCCTGCCCGCCGTCCCGCCCGGTGCCCAGTCCCAGGCGCTCCGCGGTCCCGACTGGCACCATCGACCGGCGTGGGCGACGAGCGCGAGGTCCTGACCTACGAGGTGTTCGGCACCGCGGCGCGCGAGATCGCCGAGCAGGTCGCCGCCGACGGCTTCGAGCCGGACCTGGTCCTCTCCATCGCCCGCGGCGGGCTGTTCCTCGGCGGCGCGCTGGGCTACGCCCTCGACGTCAAGAACCTGTTCGTGATGAACGTGGAGTTCTACACCGGCGTCGACCAGCGGCTCGACCTCCCGGTGGTGCTGCCGCCGACCCTCGACGTCGTCGACCTGACCGGCGCGCGGGTGCTGGTCGCCGACGACGTCGCCGACACCGGCAGGACCCTGGAGCTGGTGCGCGACTTCTGCGCCGGGCACGTGACCGAGGTGCGGACGGCGGTGGTCTACGAGAAGCCGCAGTCGGTCGTGCGCTGCGACTACGTGTGGCGGCGGACCGACCGCTGGATCGACTTCCCCTGGTCCAGCGAACCGCCCGTCGTCCGGCGCCGGGCGGGCTCGACCCGGTGAGGTGCTGGAACGGCCCCCTGCAGGGTCCCGTCGCAGGCCCCGTCCAGGGCACCGCCCTGAGCTTGCGAAGGGTGGGGAGGACGGGGTCCTTCCATGGCGGGGGCAGGGGGTCCTTCTAGTAGCGGAAGCGCTGCACCGACGCGCTGAGCGCCGAGGCCATCCGGGCCACCTCGTCCATCGCCGTCCGGGCGTCGGTCATCGCGCGGGTCGTGGCGGTCGCGGCGCCGGCCACCGCGGTGATGTTGTCCGCGATCTGCCCGGCCGACTGCGCGGCCTCGGCGACGTTGCGGTTCATCTCCGTGGTGGTCGCGGTCTGCTCCTCGACGGCGGCGGCGATGGTGCCCTGCGAGTCGTTGATCAGGGCGATGATGTGCGCGATCTCCCCGATCGCCCGCACCGCGCCCTCGGTGTCGCCCTGGATCGCCTCGACCCGCGCGGTGATGTCCTGCGTGGCCTTGGCGGTCTCCTGCGCCAGCTCCTTGACCTCGTTGGCGACGACGGCGAACCCCTTGCCCGCCTCCCCGGCGCGGGCGGCCTCGATGGTGGCGTTGAGCGCGAGCAGGTTCGTCTGCTCGGCGATCGCGGTGATGGTCTTGACGACGCTGGCGATCTCCAGCGAGGACTCCCCGAGCTTGGCAACGGTCGCGTTGGTCGCGTCGGCGACCTGCACGGCCTGGCCGGCGACCCGGGCGACCTCGCTGGCGTTCTGCGCGATCTCGCGGATGGAGACGCCCATCTCCTCCGAGCCGGCGGCCACGGTCTGCACGTTGACCGACACCTGACCGGCGGCGTCGGCGACCACCCCGCTCTGCGCCGAGGACTCGTCGGCCAGCCGGGTCATGTCCTGGGCGGTCGCCGAGAGCTCCTCGGTGGCCGAGGCGAGCGTCCCGGTGGTCTCCCCGATCGAGGTCAGGACGGCCCGCACGTTGCCCATCGAGACCTCCAGCGCGGCGGCCATCCGGCCCACCTCGTCGCGGCTGGTCACGCCGGTGGTGCCGCGCAGGTCGCCGTCGGCCATCGCGGCCAGCACCGCACCGACCCGCCGCAGCGGCCGCACGACCGACCGGGTGACCAGCACGCCGAGCAGGGCCAGCACGAGCACGCCCCCGACGGCGACGACGACCGCGAGCGTGGTCGCCCTCGCCCGCTGGTCCGCGGCGGCCGCGGCCGCGGCGGTCGCGTGGTCGCCGACGGCTTCCCCGACGCTCGGCAGCGCCGCCTCCAGGTCGGTGAAGGCCGCGGAGAAGCGGGGGTAGGCGGCCCGTGCCTGGACCGGGTCCTGACCGGCCAGGACGACGGTGCGCTGCGCGGTCGCGAGGTAGTCCTCCACCACCGGGCCGACCTCCAGCACCGCGGCGTGGACGTCGCCGCCGAGGTCGTCGGCGTCCACCGCGGCCAGGCTGTCGCGGAGGGTCGTGCCGTGCCCGGCCAGGTCGGCGACCGCGGCGGAGTACTCCGGACCGGCGCCGGCGAGCATCGCCTGCAGCACGTCACCGCGGACGGCGTCGTGCATCATGTCCGCCTCCAGCGCCGCCCCGGTGGCGTGCGTGGTGGCCAGCAGCTCGTCGGTGCGTTCCCCGGTGCCGCGCAGCGCCTGCACCGTGAGGACGGCGAAGGCGGCGAGGACGACGGCGCCGGCGGCGACCAGCGCCGCGAGCTTCACGCCGAGGGGACGGTCGGACCAGGGGTTGCGCGCCATGCCGGCACTCCTGCGGGGAGGGATCGGCGCGCCAGGCGCGCGCCGTTGCCCCGTGATCGGCAGGGCGCTGGAGCCACTACAGCGCAACGGGTCCGGCCGAGGACCCTTTCTGGTTCCGGAACGGAGCCGCGCTCACTCCTCGGCGCGCAGCCGGTAGAAGCGGAAGACGTCGTGCTCGACGGGCAGGACGTCGACCCCGGCGAACCCGGCCTCGCGGGCGTAGCGCTCCAGCGTGGCCGGGCGCATCACCGTGCCGGTGCCCACCGAGGGCCGGGTGGACAGCCCGTCGGGCAGGCAGCAGATGACACTGCAGCCGTACATCAGCCGTTCGACCTGGTCGCCGGGCGCGGTGAACCGCTCGGCGACCCGCTCGTCGACGACCAGCACGGTGCCGCCCGGGCGGATCATCCGGCGCATCGCGGTGAGCACCGCCACCGGGTCGGCCAGGTCGTGCACGCACTCGAAGGCGGTGACCAGGTCGTAGCCGCCCGACTCCCCCGGGGCCGCGGCGTCCACCGTGGTGAACCGGACCCGGTCGGCGACCCCGGCCTCCTCGGCGTTGCGGCGGGCCTGCTCGACCGAGGGGCCGTCGACGTCGTAGCCGTCGACCCGGGTCTGCGGGTACGCGCGGGCGATACCGATCGCCGACCAGCCCATGCCGCAGCCGACGTCGGCGACCCGGCCACCGGCCCGTAGCGCGGCATCGATCTCCGGCACGGAGGCGAGGTCCCGTGTGGCCATCGGGCCGAGGAAGTAGGCGCGGTTGCAGGCGGCCTGCGCATCGCGGGCGTCGCCCATCTCGGCCCAGGAGAGGCCGCCGCCGGTGCGGTAGACCTCGAGCAGCCGCGGGACGTTGCGGGCGAAGACCAGCGTGGCGTGCACGAACGGCGGCATGTAGCCGAGGTCGTCGCGGTCGACGAGGACCGGGCGGTGCGCCTCCGGGAGGGTGTACCGCCGCTCGTCGGGGTCTGCGGTCTCGTCGTCCACCGTGAGGAGGCCGGCCACGGCCTGCTGCTCCAGCCACTCGCGGGCGTACCGTGGGGCGGTGCCGGTGCGTTCGGCCAGCTCCGGGGCGGTCGCGGGGGCCTCGGCGAGGGCGCGGTACCAGCCCAGCTCGCTGCCGAGGTGGACCGCGGCCAGCTCCAGGGCGGCGATCATCCCGTCGAACAGGCGCTCGGCCAGCGCGGCGGTGGCGTCGACGGGTGGGGTCTCGGTCGTCGTCATGCCGCCTGACCGTGGCCGGGGCGCGTCGAGCGGACCAGGGCCGTCCGGCCCGGCTTCAGCGGCGCGTCGAGACCGTCACGGTGAAGTGCCGGTCGGACGCAGCGACCTGCGTGGGGCCGACCAGCCGGCGCAGCGCGGCACGGTGCGGCAGCCGGTTGTTGTAGACGCACCACAGCTCACCGCCCGGCCGCAGCACCCGCCCCGCGGCGACGAACAGCCGGTCGGCGGCGCCGGTCACCACGGCCGCGCCCAGGTGGAAGGGCGGGTTGCAGACGACGAGGTCCACGCTCGCGTCCGGCACGGTAGACGCCGCGTCGTCCCGCACCACCCGGACCCGCTCGGCCACCCCGTTGGCCGCCGCGGTCCCCTCCGCCGAGGCCACCGCCGCCGCGGACTGGTCACCGGCCAGCACGGTCAGCCCCGGCCGGGCGAGGGCCAGCGCGGTCGCCAGCGCGCCGGTGCCGCAGCCGAGGTCCAGCGCCGTCCGGGCGTCGGGGGCCATCCGGGGCAGCGCGGCGAGCAGGGCGCGCGTGCCGGCGTCCACCCTCGTGCCGGCGAAGGCCGCGCCGTGCGCGCAGACGGTGAGGCCCAGATCGGGGTGCACCTGCCGGCGCGGGAAGGACGGCGTCACCGCCGGCCGGGGCCCGCGCGCGACCAGCACCCGCGACTTCTGCCGGGCCAGCGTCGCGTGGACGTCGGTGAAGCCGAGGCCCAGGACGTCGTTCATCGCGCGGGTCATGTGCTTGACCCGGCCGCCGACCAGCAGCGTGACGTCGGGCGCGGCGGAGGAGGCCACCACCTCGGTGAGCTCGCGCAGCGCGTCGAGGGACTTCGGCGCCTTGGCCAGCACGAGCCGGGCACCCTCCGCCAGCCCCGGACCCAGCGGCAGCGAGCGGTACGTGCCGGCCAGTCCGGTGCGTTCGGCGTTGCGGGCCAGGGCCAGCTCGCCGACCAGCAGGTCCTGGTGCACCCGCACGTCGCGGGCACCGGCGGCGACCGCGCCCAGGGTCAGCGCGCCGTAGGAGTCGTCGACGACGGCGACCTCAGCCGGTCCGGCCGCGGCGAGCAGGTCGGCGGCCTCGTCGAGCAGCAGCCGGTCGGTCGCGTCGACGGCGACCAGGTCCGGCGCCTCGACGTCCGGCTCGCGGCGCAGCTGCTCGAGGAGCCCGAGGTCGGCCACGGCACTCCCCTCCCCGGCGAGATCGGCGATCTCGCCCGCGTACGGCCCGGGAACCGTACGAGATCGGCGATCTCGCCGGG
>DASQXT010000034.1:0-2625 GCA_035639575.1 Geodermatophilus sp. | reverse complement strand
GTGCCGGCGCCCGAGCCGACGCCGACGCCGACGCCCAGCGCCGTCCCGACGCCGACGCCCAGCGCCGTCCCGACGCCGACGCCCAGCGCCGTCCCGACGCCGACGCCCAGCGCCGTCCCGACGCCGACCCCGACGCCCGAGCCGGTCCTGCCGTCCGAGCCCCCGAGCCCGACCCCGACACCACCCGTGACCGACCCGGGTGGGGACCCGCCGCGCGGAGGCGACAGCGACGTCGTCCAGGCGCCGCCGTTGCAGGGACCCCCCACGACGGTCGCCGAGGTGGCCGCCGCGGTCGGGGAGACAGCGATCGCCGTCGTCAAGGACGGCCAGTTCCCGCTCGCGCTGGTCGCCGTCGCCGCGGGCTTCCTCGCCGTGCAAGGCCGCCTCGACCGCAGCGACCCGAAGCTGGCGCTGGCCCGGGTGCACCAGGAACTGAACGACTTCCAGGACTTCCCCGAGTTGCCGAGGACAGCGCCGACATGAGCCAGACAGCTGCGTCCCCACAGGGTTCGCTGGACAACCTGCCCCTGGCCGACCGCCTGCGGTGGCTGCTCGGCGTCCGCATCGGCGTCGTCGTCCTGCTGCCCGTCGCAGCGTGGGTGGTCACGCGGACGGCCGACACACCCGGGGTGGACACCCTCGTGGTACCCGGCCTCGTGCTGCTGACCGTCGGGCTCGTGCTGCAGAAGCTGTCGGCGTTCGGCCGCCGCTGGGCGGTGGCCGCGATCACGGCGCCGGTGATCCTCGACGCCGTCCACCTGGGGTGGGCGCTCTACGTCGCCGGGGGCATCTCGGGGCCGGTGGTGTACGTGATCGTCCTGCACGTCATCTGCGTGACGCTGCTGGGCTCCTTCCGCACCGGTCTGAAGCTCGCGCTGTGGCACTCGCTCGTGGTGATGTCGGTCCTCAAGGCGGTCGACACGTTCTTGCTGCCCGCCCACGGAGTCGTCCAGGGCTTCGAGTCCCTGCCCTACGGGGTCTTCCTGGTCGCCGTCTGGGTGACCGCGATGATGACCTCGGGCCTGGGCGCGGTGAACGAGCGCGAGCTGCGTCGCCGCCGTTACGACGAGGAGGCGCTGCGCCGGCTGGCGGGCGCCCTGCACGAGGCGGACACCGGCGCCAAGGTGGCCGAGGCGCTGCTCGACTTCACCGTCGACGCCGCCGACTCCCCGCTGGCCGCGGTGCACTGCCACGTGCCCGAGGGCAGCGCCGTGCCGGCGGTCGACCTGGCCGTCCGCAAGCACCGGGACCACGACGCCGAGCCCCTGCGGGCGGTCGGCGCACCCCCACCGGGGTCGCTGCTCGCCGCGGCGGTCGACCGGGGCAGCACGCTCCTGGCGGCCGTGAAGGGCCCCGACCGGTGGGTGGACGACGTGCTCGAGGGCGCCCGCCGGGTCGTCGCCGTCCCGTTCGGCCTGGACGGATCCGGCAGCGGCGTCCTGACCTTCCAGGACGACGCACGCAGCGGCTCGCGCATCGAGCGACGCCGGGTGGGTGTCGCCGAACAGGCGGTGGCGCACGCCGCGACGGCGTTCGCCCGCGTCGCGCTGCTGGAGCACCTGCAGGCCAGCGCGCTCACCGACGGACTCACCGGGGTGGCCAACCGCCGGGCCTTCGACGCCGCGTTCGACCGGGAGCTGTCGGTCGCCGCCCGCGGTGGTGCGCCGGTGTCGGTCCTGATCATCGACCTCGACCACTTCAAGCAGCTCAACGACACCTACGGGCACCAGGCCGGCGACGACGTCCTGCGTGGTGTGGGCGCAGCGCTGCGGTCCTGCGTGCGACCGGGCGACGTCGCCGCGCGCTACGGCGGTGAGGAGTTCGCGCTGATCCTGCCCGGCGCCACGGCGGACGACGCCGTCGCGGTCGCACGCCGGTTGCGCACGGTGCTCCGGGAGGTGGAGGCACCGAGGCCGATCACGGCGAGCCTGGGCATCGCCTGTCAGCGAGGGGCCGGCCTGTCCGCCGCGGAACTGCTCGCCACCGCGGACACGGCCCTGTACGCCGCCAAGGCCGGCGGGCGGGACCGGGCCCACCTGGCGGGGGTCGAGGGGCCGGTCACCGGCGGCGCCACCGACCTCGTGCCGCCGATCCCGGTGCCGCGACCCGTCGAAGAGCACGCGACCCGCTGACCGCGGGTCCCGGTGTCCCTGCCCCCTCCGGGGCAGGGCGGCGGGGCCGGCGCGCGGAGGCCTCAAGCTCCGGCGGAGTCGTGCCGATGCCTGCACCGCGCGCCCGGGGAGCACGGGACCGGACGGGAGGGGATGACGATGGACGAGCCGGACCGGCGTACCCGGCGGGTCCCCGGGGTCCTCCTGGTCGGCCTGGTCGCTGCGCTGGGGCTGCTCGTCGCCGTGCTGGCGCTGCCCTCGGTCGACACGGCGTTCTCGGCCACCAGAGGCACCCTGCCCAGCTCCCTCGCCACCGACCGGTTGCAGCCACCGGCCGGCCTCACCGTCACGCAGACGTGCACGTACGCACCCATCGTGTTGCAGGGCTCCCCGTCGTCGACGAAGGTCTCGCCGCTCGAACTCAGCCCCCCGACCGGGACCCTGGCGGGCGACGTGCTGGTGGCGCAGGTGGCCTACTACGGCACCTCGACCGTCCCGCCGCCCAGCGGCTGGA
>DASQXT010000033.1:0-2809 GCA_035639575.1 Geodermatophilus sp. | reverse complement strand
CCACCGGCCCGACGGTCGCCAGCCCCGCGTGGAACGTGGTCACCGAGGCCGTCGCCACGTTCGTCCTCATCTACCTGATCCTGCGCTTCGGCGACACGCCCAGCGAGCTCGGCCCGCTAGCGGTGGCGCTGCTCGTCGTCGGCATCGGCGCCTCCCTCGGCGGACCGACCGGCTACGCCATCAACCCCGCCCGCGACCTGAGCCCGCGCATCGCGCACGCCGTGCTGCCGATCCGCGGCAAGGGGGACAGCAACTGGGGCTACGCCTGGGTGCCGGTCGTCGGCCCGCTCATCGGGGCCGTCCTGGGCGGCCTGCTGTCCCGCGTCCCCCTCTGACCGCAGCTCTCCCGAACCCACCGCGACGAAGCGAGAGGAACCACCGTGAGCCAGTACGTGGCAGCCATCGACCAGGGGACCACGAGCACCCGCTGTATGATCTTCGACCACGACGGCGCCGTGGTCTCGGTCGGGCAGAAGGAGCACCAGCAGATCTTCCCGCGCGCCGGCTGGGTCGAGCACGACCCGATGGAGATCTGGCGCAACACCCGGGAGGTCGTGGGCCAGGCCATCGCGCGCAGCGACGCCGGCGCCAACGACATCGTCGCCATCGGCATCACCAACCAGCGCGAGACCACTGTCGTGTGGGACCGCAACACCGGCGAGCCGGTCTACAACGCGATCGTCTGGCAGGACACCCGCACCACGGGGATCGTCGAGCAGCTCGGCGCCCTCGGCGGTGGCGCCGACCGGTACAAGGACAAGGTCGGCCTGCCGCTGGCCACCTACTTCGCCGGGCCCAAGGTGCGCTGGATCCTCGACAACGTCGACGGCGCCCGGGAGCGGGCCGAGCGCGGTGACCTGGTCATGGGCACCATCGACTCCTGGCTGATCTGGAACATGACCGGCGGCACCGACGGCGGGCTGCACCTCACCGACGTCTCCAACGCCTCCCGCACGATGCTCATGGACTACCGGACGCTGTCCTGGGACGCCGACATCGCCGAGGAGATGGGCATCCCAACGTCCATGCTCCCGGAGATCCGGTCCAACTCCGAGGAGTACGGCCGGGGCCGCCAGGCCGGCTTCCTCGGTGGGGTGCCGATCGCGGGCTCGCTGGGCGACCAGCAGGCGGCGACCTTCGGCCAGGTCTGCTTCACCAAGGGCATGGCCAAGAACACCTACGGCACCGGCAACTTCATGCTGCTCAACACCGGCGAGGAGGCCGTCCCGTCGCAGAACGGCCTGCTCACGACGCTGTGCTACCAGCTCGGCGACGGCAAGCCGGTGTACGCGCTGGAGGGCTCGATCGCGGTCACCGGGTCGCTGGTGCAGTGGGTCCGGGACAACCTCGGGATGATCTCGAGCGCCCCGGAGATCGAGGACCAGGCCCGCTCGGTCGAGGACAACGGCGGCGCGTACTTCGTGCCCGCCTTCTCCGGGCTGTTCGCGCCGCACTGGCGCTCGGACGCGCGGGGCGCCATCGTCGGGCTCACCCGGTACGTCAACAAGGGGCACCTGGCCCGGGCCGTGCTCGAGGCGACGGCGTACCAGACCCGCGAGGTGCTCGACGCGATGAACGCCGACTCCGGGGTCGACCTCACCGAGCTGCGGGTGGACGGCGGCATGGTCGGCAACGAGCTGCTCATGCAGTTCCAGGCCGACATCCTCGACGTCCCGGTGATCCGGCCGAAGATCGCCGAGACGACGGCACTGGGCGCCGCCTACGCCGCCGGTCTGGCCGTCGGCTTCTGGTCCGACCTGGGCGAGCTGACCGCGAAGTGGTCCGAGGACAAGCGCTGGGAGCCGCAGATGCCGGCCGAGGAGCGCGAGCGCAACTACCGCAACTGGCAGAAGGCGGTCACCAAGAGCCTCGACTGGGTCGACGAGGACGTGCGATGACACCGTCGTCCTACCGGACGACACCGCGGCCAGGTGCCGTCCCCGATCTGAGCTGAGCCCACCCCCGGATCCCCGGCGGGACCCCTCCGGGGTCCGCGCCGGGGACCGGACGGCCGTCAGGCGCCCAGCGCGGCGGTGACGACGGCCTTGGCCTCCTCCTGCACCCGCGCGAGGTGCTCGGAGCCCTGGAACGACTCCGCGTAGACCTTGTAGACGTCCTCGGTGCCCGACGGGCGGGCGGCGAACCAGGCGTTCTCGGTGGTCACCTTGAGCCCGCCGATCGCCGCGTCGTTGCCCGGCGCGCGGGTGAGCTTGGCGGTGATCGGCTCGCCGGCCAGCTCGGTCGCCGTCACGTCCTCCGGGGAGAGCTTGCCGAGCGCCGCCTTCTGCTCGCGGGTGGCCGGCGCGTCGATGCGGGCGTAGGCCGACTCGCCGTACCGGGCGGTCAGCTCGGCGTGCAGCTGGGACGGCGAGCTGCCGGTCACCGCCTGGATCTCGCTGGCCAGCAGCGCCAGCAGGATGCCGTCCTTGTCCGTCGTCCACACGCCGCCGTCCCGCCGCAGGAACGAGGCGCCGGCGGACTCCTCGCCGCCGAAGCCCACCGACCCGTCGAGCAGGCCGGGGACGAACCACTTGAAGCCGACGGGCACCTCGACCAGCCGCCGGCCCAGTCCGGCGACGACCCGGTCGATGAGGGACGACGACACCAGCGTCTTGCCGACGGCCACGTCGGCGCCCCACTCCGGCCGGTGTGCGAACAGGTAGGAGATCGCGACGGCCAGGAAGTGGTTGGGGTTCATCAGCCCGCCGTCGGGGGTCACGATGCCGTGCCGGTCGGCGTCGGCGTCGTTGCCGGTGGCGATCTGGAACTGCTCGCGCTTGCCGATGAGCGAGGCCATGGCCGACGGCGA
>DASQXT010000032.1:0-12208 GCA_035639575.1 Geodermatophilus sp. | reverse complement strand
TCAGCGCCGGTCGGGGACGGCACCTGGCCGCGGTGCGGTCCGGTAGGACCGCAGAGTCACGGCAGGTGCCCGGCGACGTCCTCAGCAGCATCGGCGCCGAACGCGTCGGCGAAGCGCTCGAGGAACGGCTCGCGCCGCAGCTCGTACTCCTGGGTGCCGATGACCTCGACGGCCTCGGTGGCGACCGCCGACCCCAGCTGGGTGGCCCGCTCGAGTCCCAGCCCCCACACCCGGCCGGCGATGAACCCGGCGCGCAGCGCGTCGCCGCCGCCGGTGGGCTCCACCGGCTTGGTCTCCGGGACGGCGATGACCTCGATCGGCTCGGTCCCGGCCTGCCGCACGAGCACGCCGTCGGCCGCCCGGGTGGTGACCCAGGTGCCCACCCGGTCGAGCACCTCGGCGTCGCTCCACCCGGTCTTCTGCAGCAGCAGCGCGGCCTCGTACTCGTTGGTGAACAGCAGGTCCGCGCCGTCGACGAGGTCGCGGATCATCTCGCCGTCGGCCCAGGCCAGCTGCTGGCTGGGGTCGGCCGCGAAGGGGTAGCCGCGGTCCCGGCACTCCCGGGTGTGCCGCACCATCGCCGTCGGGTCGTTGGGACCGACGACGACCAGGTCCAGGGGGCCCACACGGTCGGCGACCGGGGCCAGCTCGATGGAGGAGGCCTCCGACATCGCCCCCGAGTAGAACGACGCGATCTGGTTGTTCACCGCGTCGGTGGTGCAGACGAAGCGAGCGGTGTGCTTGAACTCCGACCAGTGCACGCTCGCGGTGTCCACGCCGTGCCGGGTGAGCCAGGCGTCGTAGTCGGCGAAGTCGCTGCCCACCGCACCCACCAGCACCGGCGCGAGGCCGAGCAGCCCCAGCCCGTAGGCCATGTTGGCGCCGGCACCGCCCCGGTGCTGCACCAGGTCGTCGACCAGGAACGACAGCGACACGTTCTCCATCTGGCCCGCGACGAACTGCTCGGTGAACTTCCCCGGGAAGGTCATCAGGTGGTCGGTGGCGATGGAGCCGGTGACGGCGACGGGCACGGGGACGCTCCCTCGGGGTGGCGTGCAGCGCGACGCCCGGTGGACGTCGGACGACGACCCCAACACCTTAGGAGCCGCGTTCGACACCCGCCGGACGACGGCGGCAGGCGGACCCGGTGCCCGCCGGGTCCTCCCTCACTCGGCCAGCGCCCGCCGCAGCGCCGTCCCCAGCTGGGCGACGCCGACGACGCCGAGCAGGCAGCCGACCGCCGTTCCGCAGGTGACCACCGCCGCGGACCAGCCCAGGCCGGCCACCACCCCCGCCCCGCCGAGGGTGAAGCCGGTCATGGCGACCCGGGTCGGGCGCTCCCAGACCGACAGCTCCCCGGTCTCGGCGACGCCGGCCTGGCCGGCACGGGCACGCAGGTAGTCCGGCAGCCAGCACAGCCCGCCGAACGCCGCGGCCAGCCAGCCGGGGGCGCCGGCCACCCAGAGCGCGGCGGCGAACGCCCCCTCGCTGAGCCGGTCGACGGCCGAGTCGAGGACGAAGCCGCGGCGCGAGGCCCGCCCGGTCGCGATGGCCACCGCCCCGTCGAGCCCGTCCAGGACGGCGGAGACCCCGACCAGCACCCCGGCGAGCACCAGCCACGGGCCACCGACGGCAGCGGGGACGACGGCGGCCACCGCGACGAGCAGCCCCGCGGCCGTCACCGCGACCGGAGGCAGCCCGGCCACCCGTCGGGCCAGCGCGTACACGCCGGACAGCCAGCCGTGCACCAGCCGGCTGGCCGAGGGGTCGGCCCCGCCGTGCCACGTCGACCAGGCGGCGAGGTACTCCTCGCGGCTCAGCACGGCGCCCGCTCCACCGGCGCAGTCCACCAGGCGCGGCGGACCGGGGACAGTGGAGGGGTGCTCGCCGGTCTCTCCCCCGCCCGACGTCGCCTGGTCGTCACCGTCCTGTCCCTCGTCGTCGTCGCCGTCCTGGTCGCCGGCGCGGCGGTGCTGCTGGGCCGGCCGTCGGGCGCCGCGGGGCGCGAGCCGGTGTCCCAGGACACCCCCGGCCCGGTGCTGCTCGTGCCCGGCTACGGCGGCTCGACCGCGGCGCTGCAGTCGCTCGCCGACCGGCTGACCGCCGAGGGGCGCGACGCCACGGTGGTCGACGTGCCCGGCGACGGCACCGGGGACCTCGGCGCCGCGGCCGACGCGCTCGGCGAGGCCGCCGACGCGGTCCTGGAGCGCACCGGCGCGCGGAGCGTGGACGTGGTCGGCTACTCCGCCGGCGGTGTCATCGCCCGGTTGTGGGTGGCGGACGGCGGCGCGGCCGTCACGAGGCGGGTGGTGACCCTCGGCTCCCCCCACCACGGCACGACGCTGGCCGACCTGGCCGGGCAGCTGGCACCGGAGCAGTGCCCGGAGGCCTGTCGTCAGCTGTCCACCGCGAGCCCGCTGCTCGCCAGGCTCAACGCCGGCGACGAGACGCCGGAGGGGCCGGCCTGGATTTCGATCTGGACGGCGCAGGACCAGACGGTGACCCCGCCGGAGTCCGCCCGGCTGGAGGGTGCGCTGGAGCTGCCGGTGCAGTCGGTCTGCCCCGGCGCGCGCGTCAGCCACGGCGACCTGCCGCGCGACCCGCTGGTGCAGGCGATGGTGCTCGTGGAGCTGGGCGCCGCGCCGCCGGCCGCCCTGGGCCCCGCCGACTGCGCCCGCCTCGGCGGCTGAGCCGGGACGCCCGGTCCCCCACCGTCGGACGGCCCTGCAGGGGGCCGTGCCCGTCCCGGGCGAGGCCGTTGACACATGCAGGCGGATGCCTGCATGATGCTGGTCGTGGGCGGGGACATCCGCGATGTCGACCAGGTCTTCAAGGCCCTGGCCGACGGCACGCGGCGGTTGTTCCTCGACCGGCTGCGCGAGCAGGACGGGCAGACGCTGGGCGAGCTCTGCGCCCGCCTCGGCATGGCCCGCCAGTCGGCCACCCAGCACCTCGACGTCCTCGTCCGCGCGGGCCTGGTCACCGTCGTCCGTCGCGGCCGGGAGCGGCTGCACTTCCTCAACCCGGCGCCCCTGCACGACATCGGGGAGCGCTGGATCTCGTCGTTCGACCGACCCCGCCTGGCGGCGCTCTCCGCCATCCGGTCCCGAGCAGAGGAGCTCGCCGTGTCCGAGTCCGTCCCGACCTACGTCTACGTCACCTACATCCGCGCCAGCGCCGAGCAGGTGTGGCACGCGCTCACCGACGCCGACCTCACCGCCCGCTACTGGGGGCACGCGAACGTCTCCGACTGGCAGCCCGGCTCGCGCTGGGAGCACCGGCGCACCGACGGCTCCGGAACCGTCGACGGGGCCGGCCGCGTGCTCGAGGCCGACGCGCCACAGCGCCTGGCCATCACCTTCGGCTCACCCGACGGCGAGGAGCCGCCGGGCGGGGACTCGGTCGTGACCTTCCTCCTGGAGGAGCAGGGCGGGATCGTCCGGCTCACCGTGACCCACGAGAACCTGGCCGACCGGACCGCGCTCGGGGAGATCTCGCACGGCTGGCCCGCGGTGCTGGCCAACCTCAAGTCGCTGCTGGAGACCGGCGAGGTGCTGCCCGAGGCCCCGTGGGAGATGGCGCCCGTCTCCCTCGTGCGCCCCTAGCTGGTGACGTCCTTGGTGGTGAAGTTCGCCCAGGCCGCGGTCAGCAGCACGCCGACGTAGACGCCCTGCAGCGCCAGCCCGCGGACGACGTCCCGCCACAGGATCGGGTCGCGGAACAGGTCCACGAACGCCAGCCAGTACCGGGTGGGCAGGTACGGCGCGATCGGCGAGGCGGCGTCCAGCGTGAACAGCAGCGAGGAGGCGACCAGCACCGCCAGCGCGCCGAGCGCGGCGGCCAGCGGCGAGTCGGTCAGCGTGGAGAAGAACAGCCCGAAGGCGGCGACGCCGAGCATGGACACCGTCACGTAGCCGATCGCCATGAGGCTGCGGACGGCCAGCTCCTGCTGCGACAGCGAGGTGCCCGACACCGACGTCCCGCCGCCGACGGGCTGGGCGTCGAACAGTGTCGTCCCGACGACGTAGCCCACGCCGGCCACCACCAGCACGGTGACCAGCACGAACGCGATGACCGCGACGAGCTTGGCCACGAGCAGCCGGGTGCGCCCGGCCGGGCGGACCAGCAGGTAGCGCAGCGTGCCTGCCTGCGCCTCGCCGGCGACGGCGTCCCCGGCGACGACGGCGACCGCGATGGGCAGGAACAGCGGCAGCACGATGGCCAGCGCCGCCAGCGGGAACAGCGCGCCGTTGGTGAGGACCGCGGACAGGAACGGCGGGCCCTCCCCCGGCCGCGGGGCCAGGTCGGTCAGCTGCACCAGGACGGCGACCAGCACCGGCAGCGCGTTGAGGACCGCGATCGTCACCCAGGTGCGCGGACGGCGGAACAGCTTGCGCAGCTCGACGCCGATCACCGGGCCGCCTCCACCCGGTCGGCGCTGGTGCCGGCCGCGGCGAGCACGACCTCCTCCAGGGTGGGCCGCTGCAGCGCCAGCCCGGTCACCGGCACCCCCGCGCCCACGAGCAGCGCGTTGACCTCGGCCGGGTCGGCGCCGCGGACCACCACCCGCGAGCCGTCGACCCCGAGCACGCGGCCGTCGAGCACGGCCCGCACCCGGTCGGCGGCGGGGGTGTCCACCACCGTCGCGCCGGTGGGCGCGGTCAGCCGGGCCAGCTCGTCCTGCAGCACCAGCCGGCCGCGGTCCAGCACGCCGACCCGGGTGCACAGCTGCTCGACCTCGGCCAGCAGGTGGCTGGAGAGGAAGACCGTCGTCCCCCCGCGGTGCAGCTCCAGCAGCAGATCCCGGATCTCGTGGATGCCCTGCGGGTCCAGGCCGTTGGTCGGCTCGTCGAGCACCAGCAGCTCCGGGCGGCGCAGCAGCGCGGCGGCCAGCCCGAGCCGCTGCCGCATGCCGAGGGAGTAGGCGCGCACCGGCCGGCGGTCGATGCCGCCGAGGCCCACCTGCTCGAGCACCTCCTCGATGCGGGCGCGGCGGGTGCGCCGGGAGCCGCCCGGCCCCGCCGCGTCGATCAGCGCGAGGTTCGCCCGGCCGGACAGGTGCCCGTGGTGCGCCGGCCCCTCGACCAGCGCGCCCACCCGGGGCAGCACCCGGCGCCCGGCGCGCGGCATCCGCTCGCCCAGCAGCTCGACCTCGCCGGCGGTCGGCAGCACCAGGCCCAGCAGCATCCGCACCGTCGTCGTCTTGCCCGAGCCGTTGGCGCCGAGGAAGCCGTAGACGTCGCCGGCGCGGACGTCGAGGTCGATGCCGTCGACCGCGCGCAGCCGGCCGTAGCGCTTGACCAGCCCCCGGGTGCGGATCACCGAGCTCACGAGGCCGCCCCGGACAGCCTGCGGGCGGCGTCGGCCAGTGCGTCGAGGGTGACCGTGCCGGTGAGCACGTAGGCCGGGCCGTCGGGCGGGGTCACCAGCATCAGCCCCAGCGGACCCGCGGCGACCCGGGTGCCGAGCGCGTCGGTGACGGCGTCCGGGCTGGTGGTCAGCGCCTCGCGCAGCCCCCCGGCCAGCCGGCCGGGCACCGGCGCGGCCGCCAGCAGGGTCACGCCGCGGCCGTACACGCCGACCGCGTCGGGCACCCCCTCGAAGGTCCGCCGCGGCAGCCCGGCCAGCTCCCTGGGCAGCCGCGCGTCCGGCGCCCGCTCCTCGGCCTGCGCGATCAGCCCCTCGGTGTCGGGCGCGGTCAGCAGGGTGGCCTCCGGTGGTGGGGTGAAGGCGACGACGTCCGCCGGGGGGACGGCGAGGTCCAGGTCGAGGAAGCGGGTGTCCAGCGCCGCGAGCGCGGCGCCCTCGGCGAACACCTGCACCTGCAGCGGCAGCCCGCTGGCGGGGTCGACCCACACGTCGACCCGGCCCACGGACGCGGCCGGCTCGGCGGGCACCAGCCGCAGGCCGAGGGCGTCGCGGCCGGCCACCCGGCGGGCGCCGATGCGGGAGAGCTCGTCGTCGGTGGCCTCGGACAGCAGTCGCCGGCCGAGCGCGGCGGGCAGCAGGTCCGGCGGGGTGGGCAGCGCGAGGGACGCCGGGGTGCCGCGGGTCGCGGTGGCGGCCTCGAAGTCCCAGGTCCAGGTGCCGCCGGGGTCGCGGTGCACGTCGGTCTCCCCCGCCGCGGTCACCACGTCGACCCGGTGGTCCTCCGGCCCACGCCACCACACCCGCATCAGGGTCCGGTCGCTGAAGAGGTCGGCGACGTCGGTGAGCCGCTCGGACACCGGCAGGGCCAGGCCGCCGGCGGAGACCGCGTAGCCGGAGAAGCCGACGTCCGCGCTGGCCAGCACCGAAGCCCGCAGCTGCGCCGCCGGGACCCCGGTGTCGTCGGCGGGCAGTGCCGCGACCAGCGACGGCAGGGCCACCAGCGCCGCGACGAGCAGTCCGACGGCAGCCCACCGGGCGAGCGCGCCGTCCCCCCGTGCCGCCATGCGTCCCACGGTACGAGCGAGCGGCCCGGCCCCGTCCCGGGTCCCTCCCCGAGCCTGCGAGGGGTGGGGAGACGGGGTCCTTCCGGGGGTCCTCCGTCAGTGGGACGCCGAGCCGGCCCGCCGGTGCACCGTGAGGTTCACGACGAGCACGACCAGCGCGCCGACGACGAGCCCGACGAGCGCGCTGGCGAGGGTGTTGACGAGCCACCCCACGATGCCGCCGAGGGCGCCGGTGGCCTCGTGCGCCGCCTCCTCGAGGTGGTGCACGACGCCGTACACGGCGTGCAGGCCCAGCTCGTCGCTGCCCACCAGCAGGATGTGCCCGCCGACCCAGAGCATCGCGGCGGTCCCGACCACGGTGATGACGGCGAGCACCCGCGGCATCGCCTTCACCAGACCGTGGCCGAACCGGGCCACGCCCTTCCCCGGCCGCTGGGACAGGCGCAGGCCGACGTCGTCCATCTTCACGATGAGGCCGACGACGCCGTAGACCAGCACCGTGATGCCGACCGCGACCAGCGCGAGGATCACCGCCCGGGACAGGAACGGCTGGTCGACCACCTCGTTCAACGAGATCACCATGATCTCCGCCGAGAGGATGAAGTCGGTGCGCACCGCCCCGGACACGATGGTGTCCTCGTCCGGCGGCGTCTCCTCCTCGGCGCCGTGGGCGTCGGAGTGGCCGCTGACCTTGTGCCACACCTTCTCGGCGCCCTCGTAGCAGAGGTAGGTACCGCCGATCATGAGGATCGGGGTGAGCAGCCACGGCAGGAACTGGCTGAGCAGCAGCACGACCGGCAGCAGGACGAGCAGCTTGTTGCGCAGCGAGCCCTTGGCGATGCGCTTGACGATCGGGATCTCGCGCTCGGCGGCCAGGCCGCGCACGTACTGCGGCGTGACCGCGGTGTCGTCGACGACCACGCCCGCGGCCTTGGCGCTGGCCCGTCCCGCAGCGGCGCCGATGTCGTCGACGGAGGCGGCGGCTGCGCGCGCCAGCGTCGCCACGTCGTCGAACAGGGCCACGAGTCCACCGGCCACGGAACGTCCTCCCAGTCGGTCTGCACTGGTGTGCAGTCTCGGCGATCATGGCCCCTTCGGCCGCTCCGGGCACGGCTCCCCGCCCGACGTGCCCGGACAGGGCTACCCACCCGGTCCGGGCGCCGACACGCCCACCGGGTCCGCGGTGCCGGTGCGCGACCCGGCGGCTCCGACCGGCACCCTGGGGAACGGCTGCCCACCGGGTGCAGCAGGAGGGCAGGGGCATGCGGACGGCGGACGACGAGGGCGCGGCGCTGTGGCCCGACCGGTACCTCACCGAGGGCCGGCTGGTCGTCGTCCGCTCGCCCCGGCGGGAGCCGTCGTCGCGGTGGGCGCGGCTGCGCGCGGCCGCCGTCCGGCTGGACCGGGCCGCCCGCGCCCGGCTGGGACTGCCGTCCCCCGCTGCCGAGCCGCCGTCCCCTGCACCCGAGGCGGCGTTCGCGGCGTGGGACACCACCGAGGCGCGCGTCGCCGCGGCCGCCGGGCGGGCGTGGGCGGAGACGGTGCGCGAGCCGTCCTGGTCCTCCCCGCTGCTCGCGGTGAGCCGCTTCGACGGCCGGGCCGAGGTCGACCGCATCGTCGACCTCGCGCTGCGCATCCGGTCGGCCCGCGTCTCCCTCGGGGTGCGCCCGGCCGGGACGGCGGCGGAGTACTGGGACCGGCAGTCCGCCGCGCTGGAGGCCGCGGCGATCCGGCTCGGGCACCGCGCCGACGCGCTGATCCGCTACCGCGACCAGGCCGCGCTGCTCTCGGCCGAGCTGCGCCAGCTGGCCGACCTCGAACGGCTGGAGCGCAGCGCCGTGGAGGTCGACGGGATCACGGCCGCGACGTCGGCGCTGCCCGGCCGGGGGGACGGCGACCTGCGCGCGGTGGCCGACGAGATCGCCGCGGTGCGCAGCGCGGTGGCCGAGGTGGTCGAGCTGATGACCCGCACCCGCGCGCCGCTGGCCGAGCCGCCGGGCTGAGCGGCTCGACCACCGCGGTGCACGGGCCGCTGCTCCGGGCGTCCGCGCGCTGGTGACCCGTTCGGCTCGCCGGAACGGGCCACCAGCGGGCAGTCGTCCACGGGAGGCAGCCGGCACCGCCGAGTGCGCCCGGTGCATGGCCCGGCGGCGACCGTGGGTAGAGCGACTCCATGGCGCCTCCCATCAGTGACGCGGTCGTCGTCGACGTCCTCCGCCGGGTCGACCGGCTGACCGCCCCGCTGGTCCGCCGGCTGGGCCGGCCCCCGGCGCTGCCGCAGGCCGAGCGCGAGCAGTGGTGGGCGGACCGGGTCTCCCGGGTCGCCGCCGGCGTCAGCGCCGCCCCCCGCTTCGCCGGCAAGCTCGCCGACCTGCTGCCGCTGCAGAACACGGTCGGCTCCGCGGTCCAGGCCGTGGTCGTCGGTGGCGTGGCCATCGAGCACGGGGTCGAGGCCCCGGCCGAGCGGGTGTCGCTGCTGGCCCGCGTGCTCCTCGACCGCGACCTGCCCGCGGCACGGGTCGAGCCGCTGCTGCAACGGGCGCCCGGCGCCTATGCCGAGGAGGCGTTCGGCGCGCGGGAGGACCGCGCAGGTCGGCGGGGGAACCTGCGCACGATCTGGCGGGTGGCCCGGCTGCTCAGCCGCATCGACGACACCCTCGACACCCGCCCCAAGGGCAAGCTGCGTCACCGGTTCCTGGCCAACCTGCCGGTGGTCGGCGTCGTCGGCGGCTACGCCGCCGAGCGGGAGGCGCTGCGCCGAGCCGCGGAGGCGGCCGCCGCCGCGCTCGCGGGCGCGCCGGCCTGCGTCCGTGCGTAGACCGGGGTCAGTGCGACGGGGGTCCCGAGGGCCGACTCCACAGCCGGCTCCGGTGGGGCCGTGCCTGGACCGGCGCCGGATCCGGGAGGTTGATCAGCGCCGCGTAGAGGGCGGCGGTGAACGGCACGGCCAGCAGGGCACCGGCGAGGCCCGCCACGAGCGCGCCGGCGGTGATCACCACGGCCACCACGAACGGGTGCAGCCGCACGTAGCGCCCGACGAGGAACGGCTGCAGGGCGTGCGCCTCCACCTGGTTGTCGATCAGCAGGACGACGATCAGCACGATTGCCGACACCAGGCCGTGCGTGGCGAAGGCGACCAGCACCGCCAGGCCGCCGGCGAGGACCGCCCCGACGAGCGGGACGAAGCTGCCGAGGAAGACCAGGACGGCCAGCGGCGCCACGAGGGGGACCCGGAGCAGCAGCAGGGTGACCGTGACCACCAGCGCGTGGAAGACCGCGATCACCACGGTGCCCCGCACCCAGCCCGACAGCCGGGACCAGGCCGGCGCCCCCGCGCGCACGGCCCGGGGCCGCGCGGGCACCGGCAGCCGGGTGACCAGCCAGGTCCACATCCGGTCGCCGTCGGTGAGCAGGATGATCGTGAGCAGCAGCGTGAGGACCATGCCCGTGAGCACCTCGGCCACGGCCTGCAGGCCGCTGAGCACGCCGGTGGCGAACGACCCGCTGCCGGACTGCAGGTAGCCCACCAGCTGGTCGCGCAGCCGCAGCAGCGTGTCGTTGCTCAGCGGCAGCTGACGCACCGCCCGCTCCAGCGCGTCGGACAGCGTGGGCACCTCGGAGACGGCCCGCTGCACCACCCAGGTGAGCACGGCGGTGACGACCAGCAGCATCCCCACGACCGCGATCGCGGTGGACGACCCGCGGGAGAGCCCCCACCGCCGCAGGGCCGAGACGAGCGGGGAGAGCAAGGCGGTGAGCAGGAGGGCCGCGGCCGTCGGCAGGGAGACCAGGTAGAGCGTCTCCGCGACGCGCAGCAGCAGGACCGCCACCAACGCCAGGAGCAGCAGCCGCCAGCCCCATCCGGCGAGGTCGACGAGCAGCGGCGGAACGGGCATCCGGGCCGACCCCCCGGCGGCGGGCTCGCCGGCGACCGGCTCCGCCGGCGCGGGGGCCTCGGGCCCTGCGGGAGGCGCTGCCACGGTCGCGTCGACGCCGCGGGGCCCGTCGTCGCGCACGACCCGGCCACCGCCTCGCCCCGTCGCCGGGCGGGATGCGGTCACCTCGCCATGGTCACCCGTGCGGACGGTCCCGACGAGGCCTGCGGTCGCGCCGCGACGAGCCCGGCCTCAGTGGGGAGCCGGGACCGCCACCAGGTTGGCGTGCACCTCACGGGTCGCCGTCGACCGGTTCATGGTGATGAAGTGGACGCCCGGGACGCCCTCGTCGAGCAGCGTCCGGCACAGCTCCGTGGCGACCTCGACGCCGTAGGCCCGCACCGCGGCCCTGGCCTCGGGTGTGTCCCCGTCCAGCTCGGCGAAGCGGGCGGCCAGGTGCTCGGGGAACGCCTGCCCGGACAGCTGCACGATGCGGGTGATCTGCCGGGCGTTGGTCACCGGCATGACCCCGGCGATGATCGGCACCTCGCAGCCCGTGGCGGCCACCCGGTCGCGCATCCGCAGGTAGTCCTCCGGGCGGAAGAACATCTGGGTGATCGCGAAGTCGGCGCCGGCCCGGCACTTGCGCACGAACATCTCGACGTCGGTCTCGAAGTCCGGCGAGCGCGGGTGCCGCTCCGGGAAGGCGGCCACGCCGACGGAGAAGTCACCCATCGAGCGGATCAGCTCGACCAGCTCGGCGGCGTACGTCAGCCCCTCGGGGTGGGCCACCCACTCCGCATGCGGGTCGGCACCCGGCGGATCCCCGCGCAGCGCCAGCAGGTTCCGCACGCCCGCTGCGGCCAGCCGGCTGACCACGTGCCGGAGCTCGGCGACGCTGTGGTCGACGGCGGTCAGGTGCGCCAGCGGGGTCATCGTCGTCTCGGTGGCGATGCGCTCGGTGACCGACACGGTGCCCTCGCGTGTCGAACCGCCGGCGCCGTAGGTGACCGACACGAACGACGGGTGCAGTCGCTCCAGCTCCCGCAGCGCCGTCCACAGCTGGGTGGCGCCCTCGGGGGTCTTGGGCGGGAAGAACTCGAAGGACCACGTCGGCCGGCCCTCGGCGAGCAGCTCGCGCACGGTCCGCGTCATGGACAGCGAGGATACGGACCCGCCGGCGTCCGCCCCGCGCTGCATCCGTCCACCACGCCCCCGGAGAAGGCCCTCCGGCACCGCCGCACCCCCGGCCCCAGGAGGCAGACCCCGTGGCCCTGACCGACTCCACCCGGATCCCGGCCGCGCCTGATCGAATGGCGCGCGATACTCGGTCCGTGATCGCCGGGGCGCAGCAGCGCGAGACACCCGTCCTCCCCCCGGCTCCCCCGCCGGCCGCCGCCGAGATCGACCGTGTGCGCGCGGCGGTCTGGGACGCCCTCTCGGACTTCCTCGAGGTGCAGCGGGAGACCCTCGCGGCGATGGACCCGTCGCTGGTCCCGGTGATCGACGAGGTCTGCGCCCTGGCCGACGGCGGCAAGCGGCTGCGCCCGCTGTTCGCCTACTGGGGCTGGCGCGGCGCGCTGGCCGGGGTGCGGGCCGAGCCGGAGGACGAGGGAGCGGTGCTGCGCGCGGTCGCCGCGCTGGAGTTCCTGCACGCCAGCGCGCTGGTGCACGACGACGTCATGGACGCCGCCGAGACCCGCCGCGGCCGCCCGGCCACGCACGTCGGCTTCGCCCACCGGCACGACCGGGGCGGCCTCGACGGCGACCCCGCCGCCTTCGGCACCGGCGCGGCCATCCTGGTCGGCGACCTCGCCCTCGTCTGGTCCGACGAGCTGCTGCGCCGCAGCGGCATCTCCACGTCGGCGCTGATCCGGGCGCGCGCCGTCTGGGACACCA
>DASQXT010000031.1:0-2072 GCA_035639575.1 Geodermatophilus sp. | reverse complement strand
TGAAACACCGAGACCACCGGCCCGGCCCAGTCCTCGTGTACGACCATCTCACCCTGCGCATCCCGCCCGTCGAACGTGCGATAGCTCATGACGAGCAACCGCAGGTCCTCCGGCGGCACCGGGCAACCGGCACGGTAGGTGCCCACCCGCTCGACCGGCCGCTCTGGCCCTGCCCTTCCTCCGAGGTCGGAGGCGCGTCCGGAGCAGGCGCCGTCAGGCTGAACGCGAGCATGCCGACCGCCATCCGGAGCCGACCTCGGCGCCGCGCATTGGGGGTGTCCGGCCACCGGCTCTACGGCCACGTCACCCGGCGCAAGGGGCGCACCCAGTTCTTGGCCTTCTGCCGCTACCTGCGCTCGCTGTATCCGATCGAGGTGCGGATCGCGATCGTCTGCGACCACTTCAGCCCGCACCTGTCCACCCACCTCGACGACCGGGTCGGAGCCTGGGCCGCGGCCAACAACGCCGAGATCGCCTACACGCCCTTCTACGGCTCCTGGCTCAACCGGATCGAGCCGCAGTTCACCGCGCTGCGCTACTTCACCCTCGACGGCACCGACCACGCCACCCGCCGCGAGCAGGCGCGCATGATCCGCCGCTACATCGCCTGGCGGAACCGGCACACCACCGACCCGAAGCTCCGCAAGGTCATCAAGCGCGCCTCCATCATCAAGAAGGCGAAGGTTGCCTGACCCGGCACTAGCCCCCGGCGGGCCGCTGGCAGCGCGCGTTCGACGTCAGGCCTGTTCGACCGCCGGCGCGGCGGTCGACGGGTCGACGGTCGCCGACCAGCTGGCCAGCAGGTGCAGCTTCTCTTCTGCCGGGGTGCCGGGTTCGGCGCTGTAGGCGGTCAGGGTCAGGCCCGGATCTGCGGGCAGCGCCATCGCGTCGAAGGCGAGAGCGAGCTCCCCGACGACCGGGTGGCGGAAGTGCTTGAGCCCGGTGCTGTGCAGCCGGACGTCGTGCCGGGCCCAGCGGGTGCGGAAGGCGTCGCTGCGGGTGGCCAGCTCCCCGACCAGACCGGTCAGGGCCTTGTTGTGGGGGTCGCGACCGGCCTCGGTGCGGAGCAGGTTCACCGAGGTGTCGGCGGCGTCCTCCCAGTTCGGGTACAGGTCACCGGCACGTGGGTCGAGGAAGCAGAACCGGGCCAGGTTCGCCGGGCGCGCCGGGGTGTCGAACACGGGGGCGTACAGCGCCCGGCCGAGCGGGTTGATCGCGAGGACGTCCAGGCGGCCGTTGCGGACGAACGCCGGCGTGTTGGCCATCGAGTCCAGGATGCGCTGGATGCTCGGTCGCACCCGGGGCTGGGCGACGCGGCGCCGCGGTTCGCGGGTGCCGCCGCTGCGCGTGGCGCGGGCGAGGTCGTGCAGGTGGGAGGTCTCGGCCTCGTCCAGGTGCAGGGCCCGGGCGAGCGCCTCCAGCACGCTGTCGGAGACCCCGGCCGCGTTCCCGCGCTCGACGCGAGTGAGGTACTCGACCGAGACACCGGCGAGCAGCGCGAGCTCCTCCCGGCGGAGGCCGGACACGCGCCGGTTGCCGCCGTAGACGGGTAGCCCAGCCTGCTGAGGAGTGATCTTGGCGCGGCGGGTGGCGAGGAACCCGCCGAGCTCCTTCCCGGGGTTGTCCACGACTCCACGCTAGGTGGACTCCGCGACGGGTGGGGGTCCCTGCCGGTACCCCCCTGCACAGGCCCTCCCACACCGGCCCGCACGCGGGTTCCCTCGCAGGCAGTGCGGCGACCACTCCGGTGCCGCGCGCCCTCGGAGGAACACATGACCACGTGGTCACAGGACGCACTGCGAAAGATCGCGACAACCGACGACTTCCACGTCTCCCCGTACCGGGAGGACGGCGCCACACCGGGCACGCCGACGTGGATCTGGTCGGTCGTCGTCGACGGCGATGTGTACGTGCGGGCCTACAACGGCACCGCGTCCCGCTGGTACCAGGCGGCGCTGCGGCAGCGGGCCGGGCGCATCCGCGCGGGCGGCGGTGAGTGGGAGGTCGCGTTCGAGCCGGTCGACGGCACCTCCACGGGTAGCACGGTGCAGACGGCGATCGACGCCGCCTAC
>DASQXT010000030.1:0-5129 GCA_035639575.1 Geodermatophilus sp. | reverse complement strand
GCGGGAGTACCGAGCGCAGGGCGTTGGTTTGGCGCTGCCTGAGCTTGCCCCGGACTGGCGATCACGGCCGCAGCGCCGGCAAACACAGGCGGGAACAAGCAGCTTCTCTAGGACGATGTCTCCAGTGCTGAGTCGCCAGCTAATTCGGCGCCGCTTCGTTGGCTGAACCGCGGGCGGCCCCGTCGCGGTTCGCTGGGATGACGCCCGGGCGAGCCAGCAGGGGGCACCGCAAGCGCCACGGCGATCGTTGTGATCCATCGGCGCACTGAAGCTCCAACAGTCCAACCGGGGCGGATCATCAGGCTGGACCGATGGCGGTGCCGACGTCACGGCAGAGCCACTGGCTGCGCCGCCGTCAGATCGCCAGATTGGTGTCGCCCGACCCTGAGAGTGGCACGTCTGGCGTTCCGCTGAGTTGCGTCAAGTAGCCCCTGAATGGGCCGCTCCGGGGCACCGGCCGGTTCGCCCGAGAGTCGGGCTTACGACGCACGATGTTCTCCGCATGGCGACCTGCGCGGCTCAGCGCTGCGTCGAGGCGGAGGTCTGGCTCCTGACCCCCGACGATGGGTAGGCCGGCACCTGGCCGGCTCAGTGCGGTCCGGGAGCCGACCGAGGTGGTGGCGCGGCTGTGACGTCGGCGCCCGACCCGATGCCCTCGGTGTCCGGCGTGAGCGCTGCGAGGACGTCCTCCTCGTCCTCGTGGGCGCGTCGGACGGCGGCGTCCAGCAGCCGCAGCTGGCGGTCCAGCGGTTCCTGTCGGTCGGCCGATGCCACGCCCTTGAGGTCGGCCAGGGCCGCGCACAGCTTTCGGGTCACCTGCGGCTCCGACGCCCCCGCCATGCGGATCTCGTCGAGGGCCAGCCGGACGTAGCCGTCCCAGCTGACGGTCCGCTCGACGAGGCGCACCACGCCGTCCTCGTCGCGGTGCTCACCACTGGGCAGGGGACGAGGGGCGATCTGACGCAGCAGGTCGTGGAGCCGGTGCAGCGCCTGGACCGCCGTCGTCGGGTCGTTGAACGGCTGAGCGATCGACCGCACGGCGATGTCGACGAGCTTGCGGAAGCCGTAGGCGAGGTCCTCGGTGTGCACGCGCTCTCCGGCGAGCAGGACGTGGCTGGTGACGTCGGTGGCCCGGAGCCGGTGGGCCGGGCCCCCGTCCGCGCTCATCGTCGACAGGGGGTCCGGATGCACCCGGAACAGCGGCGCGCCGCCGACGACGAAGTCCCCGACGACGGGGACCAGCTCCAGCACGCAGTCCGCCCGCCGGGCCGCGGCGACCAGGGCGGGACGGTCCACGCGGATCACGTTGCCGGGTTGCGCAGCGACGATCCCGTCCGGGCCGCCGGTGACGACGGGCAGCTCTCCGTGCTCGCGGACGATGAACTCGCGGCTGCGGTCGCCGACGAGGTCGATCAGCCCGGCGACCCGCAGGCCCTGGCCGGCGTGGTGCACGAACAGGACGAGCACGACGATGCTGGCGAGCATCAGGACGTAGGACAGCAGCATCGACAGTCCGGGCACCGTGCCGGTGTCGGAGCCGCGGATCTCGCGGAGGGTCAGCACCGCGACCAGGAAGCTCGCGCCGAACAACCCGATCGCCAGCTGGCTCCACCGGTCGGTGAGCAGCGCCCCCACGATGCGGGGCGAGAACTGGCCCATCGCCAGCTGGACCGCGACCAGGGTGACCGTGAGGACGAGGGAGGTCAACGACACCATGGCGGTGGCGAAGGAGGACAGGATCGTCTGGGCATCGGACGGCGTCCCGGTCAGGCTCTGGGGGACGAGCCGGTAGTCCGTCGCCCGGTCCACGGCGAGCGTTCCGACGGCGAGGAGGGCGCCGACGGCCAGGCAGCCGATCGGCAGCAGCCACATGCTGGTGCGGACGAAGCGCTGGAGCCGCAGCGCGCTCATGCGGTGGAGGTACCGCCGACCGCGCCCCCGAGACCGGAGAGCAGTGGAGGCATGGCGTGGGGGAAGGTGCTGGATGGCCGCGACCCCGTGGTCTCGATGGACGACTCGTACCCGAGCATGGTCTCCCCTCCGTGTGGACGGATGCGCTCGTGCGGACACGCCTGACCCGGCGACCTCGCGGAGCACCCGGTCTTCTCATGGAACCGATTCCGACGGGGCAGCTCCATCAGCAGAACGCCCCATTCAGGCCCGGCAGGGCGACGGCAACAGGGGCACGTAGAGGCCTTCGCGCTCGGACCGCACTGCAGCGAGCGTCCTCGTGGGCGCACCGAGCTTGACGAGGATGTGCTCGAGGTGAGCAGCGACGGTGCGCGGGGCCACGACCAGCGCGCGGGCGATCTGCTGGTTGGAACACCCGTCGATCAGCAACCCGAGCACCTCCAGCTCGCGCGGCGTCAGCCCCCGGAGGTCGCTCACGGGGGAGAGGACGACCGTTCCCCGCACGCTTGTCGGTGCCTCCCCCGTGCTGGCCAGGACGGTCACGCGGACGTGGCCGTCCGGGGCGTGGCGGCCTCCGCGCGGCCACAGGAAGGACGCGAAGACCCGGCCGTCGTCGATGTACGAGCGGGCGATGGTGACGACGGGCGATCCCTCGGCGAGCAGTGCGTCGCCGTCGAGGCCGGGCAGTGGCCCGGTGACGCCGTCGCGGCACAGCACCGCACCGGCGGTCGCCCCCCGCACCACGCGCGCTGCCACGGCCAGCGAGCGCAGCGGGTCCGCCCCGCGCGCCAGAACGGGGGTGAGTTGGTGCAGCCGACGCCGCATGACCAGGGACGGCGGCTCCTTGCTGCTGAAGAGCAGCGCCAGGTGTCCGACGTGGCGCTGCCCTCCGTCGAACAGGGCGACGCCCAGGGCCTCGTGGAAGCCGGCGGGGATGAAGCACTCGGCCCAGGTCGCCAGTTCCACGGCCGGGTAGGGCAGGTCGGACGGGCTCAGTGGCGGGCGCGCGGGGTCGGTATGGGTCACCTCGATGTCGTGCGCCATGGTGGGACCGCTCAGATACTGCAACGTGCTCTCGTCGAGGGCGGCGCTGGCCACGCACGTGTAGCTGCTGCTCATGGGATCGGCGAGGGCCAGCCACGCGGCGTCGAAGGGGACGAGTCGGCGGAGCCTCTCGAGCATCCCCTGCGCGCGTTCGGGCAGTGGACTGGACGAGTCGGCGATCGCGCCCAGTTCGAGGCTCGGCCTGGCCTCCATCGGTTTCCCCCAGCCGCGGCGTCGGCACGGCAGGACGTCGCTTCTCGACGTCGCCGGCGCCGGGCCCATCAACACCCACAGGTACCGTGAGAGACGAGGGCGTACTCCTGGTGACCGTTACCAGAAGTCGCAGTGCACTGAGGAGTTGCCTATCGGCGCTCCGGCGCTCCGGCACGCGGGTCGAGCTCGCGGAGCAGTAGCGTGGTGGTTCGTGGAGTTGCGCCAGCTCAGGTACTTCCTGGCGGTGGCCGAGGAGGGGCGCTTCAGCCGTGCGGCGAACCGGCTGCACATCGCCGCGCCCTCCCTCTCCCAGCAGATCCAGGCCCTGGAACGAGAGCTGCGCGTGCCTCTCTTCGAGCGCACGCAGCAGCGGGTCGAGCTCACGATCGCCGGGCAGGCGCTGGTCGAGCCGGCCAGGGTGATCCTCGCCGAGGTGGAGCGGGCCCGAGCGGACGTGCGCGCCGCCGCAACGGGCCGCAAGGGGGTGACCCTCCGGGTGGCCAACATGGCCGACCTGGCGCTGGACGGTCCGTTGAGGACCCTGGCCCTGGGCATCGACGGGATCGAGGTCTCGGTGAGCTCCAGCCGCGGTGACGATGCTCTCGAGGCCGTGCGTCAGGGCCGTGCCGACGCGGCAATCGTCTGGAGCCGGGCACCGATCGACCGCGACCTCGACGGCGTCGTCCTCGGCTCGGTGCTGTTCGGCGTTGTCGTCCCGCTGGGCCACCGGGCTGCGGGCTGGGCGAGAGTGCCGGTCGCTGCCCTCGCCGACGAGGTGCTGGTCATGTTCCCGCGCGAACCGTTCGCCGGCATCTGGGACCGCACAGTGGACCACTTCTTCCCCGGCGGTGCAGGCCCCGGGCAGGTCGTCGTCGAACCGGATCTGCTCAACACCCCCGAGGCAGTTCTGCGCGCGGTCGCAACAGGCGTCGGCATTGCTGCCGGCATCCTGGGGGTCATCGACTCCATGGGGATCGCCGGGGTCGAGGCCCGGCGTCTCGACCCCGACCTGCGGCTCGAGCTGGAGGCCGTCTGGCGGGCGCCCGCCGGGCAGTCCGTCCGCAAGCTCATCGACTTCCTGGTGCAGTTTGCGCACGATCCCGGTACCGCCATCGAGGCAGCCGAGCACCCCTCTGGCGGCACCGGGACGTCGATCAGGGCTTGAGCACGACCTTCTCGCAGCGGTCTTCCTTGTTCTTGAAGATGTCGTAGCCGTGCGGCGCCTCGGCCAGCGGCAGGCGGTGGGTGATCACCCGGGTGGGGTCGATCTCCCTGCGCTCGATGCGCTCGAGCAGCGGGCGCATGTACCGCTGGACGTGGCACTGCCCGGTCTTCAGGGTCAGGGAGCGGTTCATCCAGGAGCCGGCCGGGAACTTGTCGATGACCCCCCCGTACACGCCGATGACGGAGACGATGCCTCCGCTGCGGCAGGAGGTGATCGCCTGGCGCAGGACGTGCGGCCGGTCCGTCTCGGATCGCACGGCCTGCTTGACCCGGTCGTAGAGGTGCACGTGGGCGGCGCCGTGCGTGGCCTCCATGCCGACGGCGTCGATGCACTTGTCCGGGCCGCGACCGCCGGTCAGCTCGAGCAGGGCCGAGCGGACGTCGGTGTCGGAGTAGTCGATCGTCTCGTAGCCCTGCGAGGCGGCCATCTGCAGCCGGTAGGGGACGTCGTCGATGGCGATCACCTTCGCCGCGCCGAGCACCCGGGCGGAGTCCATCGCGAACTGCCCGACCGGCCCGGCGCCCCACACGGCGACGACGTCGCCGTCGGAGATCTCGCACATCTCGGCGCCCATGTAGCCGGTGGGCAGGATGTCGGAGAGGAAGAGCACCTGCTCGTCGGTGAGGTCGGACTCGATCTTGAGCGGGTTGACGTCGGCGAGCACCACCCGGGCGTACTCGGCCTGGCCGCCGGCGAAGCCGCCGGTGAGGTGCGAGTAGCCGTAGATGCCGGCCAC
>DASQXT010000029.1:0-14312 GCA_035639575.1 Geodermatophilus sp. | reverse complement strand
GCTGGACGTCAAGCACGAGGACCTCTCGCACGCTCCGGACCGCGGCCACCACTGACGTGCCCTCGGTCGTCCAGGCGTCACTCCGTCGTCAGGTGGCGGGGACGTGCAATGCGGTGGGGCCGCCCTCCCCCGTCATGGCCGGGCTCATCCCGGTGCGCCCGCCACGCCACGAGCAACCCGCGTCCCGCTCGGTCGTGCTCAGGCTCTCGGCTCGAGCGGCAGGCTGGCGATCACCCACGACATGGTCGCCGGCGACACCACCTCGCCGGTTTCGGCAGCGAACGCCGCGGTGCGTGCGGCCACGGTGACATCGGCGGCGGCTCGCGAGGCCGGCAGCCACGCGTGCATCGGCGCCACGCTGCCGGGCGGCCGCCGACGGGACGGATACCGACCCTGCCGAGTGCACCGACACCCCGAACCGGATCGCCGCCCGCTCGCGGGTCTGGCCCGCGTCGATCGCGGCCACCGCCCGTACGCGCAGATCGATCGAATGGCCCGCACCCGGTCGACCGTGTGCGTGTGTACCGTGTCGCCCCTCAGTCGCCGCCTCACCCCGCGGTGTTCCTGCAGGTCCGGAGCCCGGGTGTCGTGCTGTCGGGGCTCCGAAGGCCTTCCTGCCGCTCCCGACTGACCCCCGTCAGGCGGACTCGTGCGGCCCGGCCAGCTCGGTGTGCTGAGCGTGCCCTCGTCCTCACTGCGATGAGGATGCCGACCGCGGCGCGACACCGTCTGGCTGACGGCCGACAGGCTGTCGCGAGAAGTCGTCGGGTTGCCGTGGCGGAGCCCGAGAGCATTCCTCCCCTTGGTCCGGTTGCCGTGGATCCCTGTTGTTGCGCAGGGACGCGGTCGGGTCTGTGCTGAGACTGCTCCGACCGCGGGACAGCCACGAGGGAGATCTCGATGCCACCCACCGCCGGCACAGCCCAGGCCTCATCCGTACGTCGCGTCATCGTGGCCAGCCTCGTAGGCACTTCCCTGGAGTGGTACGACTTCTTCATCTACGGCACGGCTGCCGCCCTGGTCTTCAACCAGCTCTTCTTCCCCAGCTTCGACCCGCTGGTCGGGACCCTGCTCGCGTTCACGACGTACGCGGTCGGCTTCGTGACCCGGCCGCTGGGCGGGATCGTCTTCGGCCACTACGGCGACAAGCTCGGCCGCAAGAACGTGCTCGTGGTGACGTTGCTGATCATGGGCGTCGGCACCTTCCTGATCGGCGTGCTCCCCACCTATGCGTCGATCGGCGTGTGGGCGCCGGTCCTCCTGGTGGCGCTGCGGTTCCTCCAGGGCCTGGGCCTCGGCGGGGAGTGGGGCGGTGCGGTGCTGATGACGCTCGAGTCCGGCTCCGCGCACCGGCGCGGGCTGAACGCCAGCTGGCCGCAGGTCGGGGTGCCGATCGGGCTGCTGCTGGCCAACGGGGTGCTGTCGCTGATGGGGGCGGTCACCTCGGAGTCGGCCTTCGTGGTCTGGGGATGGCGGGTCCCGTTCCTGCTCAGCGGCGTCCTGGTGCTCGTCGGGCTGTGGATCCGGCTGACGATCGCCGAGAGCCCGCTGTTCCGCGAGGTCGAGGAGCATGACGTCAAGGTCAAGGCGCCGATCGTCGACGTGCTGCGCCAGTACCCGTCACGGGTGCTGCTCGCGATCGGCGCGCGAATCGGAGTCGACGTCGCGTTCTACACCTTCGTCCTGTTCGTCACGACGTACGTCGCGACGTACCGGGGGCTGCCGAGCACCTATGCGCTCAACGCGGTCCTGATCGCCGCCGCGGTGCAGGCGGTCCTGATCCCGTGCTTCGGCGTGCTCTCGGACAGGTTCGGACGCCGACCGGTCTACCTGTTCGGCGCGGTCGGCGCCGGGATCTGGGTCTTCGCGTTCTTCGCCCTGCTGGATACCGGCCGTTTCGTCCTGATCACCCTCGCGACGGTGATCGCGCTGGTCTTCCACGCCGCCATGTACGGTCCGCAGGCCTCGTTCATCGCCGAGCTGTTCCCGACCAGGGTCCGCTACACCGGCGCCTCCATGGGCTACCAGCTGGCGGGGATCCTGGGCGGGGCCCTGGCCCCCATCATCTCGGTGGCCCTGCTCGACCGCTACGAGACCTCCGTGGCCGTCTCCTGCTACGTGGTCGCGGTTCTCGTGCTCACCGCGGTCTGCGTGCTCCTGGCGCCGGAGACCTCGCGGATGGACCTGCACGCCGAGCCGGCCACCAGGGCTCGATGACACGGGAGAGCCGTGACCCCGTCCATCGACCTCGGATGGGTAGCGCGGCAGCGGGCGGCCGGTCCTGGTCGGGCCCTCGACGGCGTCGCTCGCGCCGCCTCCTCCGGGTCTGTGGCGCGGTGTTCGACGGCGGCGGCGAGCAGCCGGGCGGATGCGCAGCCGCCATGCCCGTTGACGGCAAGGTGCCGGCCGTCGAGATGGTGCTGCCCGCGGGCAACGAGACGAGCCCCGCCAAGACGTTCGACGTCCTCATGCTGCTGCAGCATCCGGGAGCAGGCATCCGGTGACCGAGCAGGCGGGCTCGTCGCGATGTGGTGGAACGGGGCGCCGTCAGCCGGTGCCGGTCATCCGACGGTCATCCCGGCGCGCCGCAGCCGGGCGGCATGGTGCCGGGCGGACCAGCAAGCTCGGTCCGACGGTGGTGATCCGCAGCAGGCGGCCAGCGAGGTCACGGACCGGCGGGGTCGGTGGTGGCCTCCCGGCGCAGCCGTCATGCTTCTCGGGACAGCCGGCACCAGGAGGTCCCGATGACCACGGTCGAGCTCCCGCGACTCCCCTTCCCCCGCGAGGACGTCCTCCAACTGCCGCAGGAGTTCCTCGCCCTCCAGGTCGAGGCGCCGATCGTCCCGGTGCGCACACCCGCTGGGGACGTCGCGTGGCTCGTCACCCGGTACGCGGAGACCAAGGCGCTGTTCGCCGATCCGCGGCTCGGCCGCTCCCACCCCGACCCGGAGCGGGCGGCACGGATATCCGCCTCGGCGTTCCTCGGCGGCCCGATGGGCCAGGCCGACACGGAGGCCGAGGCGCAGGCCCGGCTGCGTCGGTTGCTCGCGCCGGCGTTCTCCGCCCGGCGCATGGCCTCCCTGCGGTCGCACGTGGCTGAGCTGGTCGCCGGCCTGCTCGACCGGATGGAGGAGCAGGGAGCCCCCACCGACCTGCACGAAGCGCTGTCGTTCCCCCTGCCGGTCCTGGTGATCTGCGAGTTGCTCGGCGTGCCGTTCGAGGACCGCGAGCAGTTCCGGGTGTGGTCGCAGCGAGCGTCGAGCCTCACCGACCGAGCCGGCGCCACGGCGGCGGCCGGGGCACTGGTGGGCTACATGGCCGAGTTGGTCGGCCGCAAGCGCCGGGCTCCTGGAGAGGACGTGCTGTCGGACTTGCTCACCGCCGAGGACGGCGGCCTGGGCGAGGACTCGATCGCGTTCATCGGGGCGGCGCTGTTGTTCGCGGGCCACGAGACGACGGTGGCGCGCATCGACATCGGCGCCCTGCTGCTCATGGCCCATCCCGACCAGCGCGACCTCCTCCGGCGCGACCCCGATGTCGTGCCACGGGCAGTGGAGGAGATCCTGCGGGTCGCCGCACCTGCAGGAGTGGGCATCCCGCGCTACGCCAAGGCGGACATCCACATCGGCGGGATCACCATCCGGTCCGGCGATGCCGTCCTGCTGACCGGCGCCTCCGCGAACCGGGATCCCGAGGCGTTCGAGGATCCCCACCGGTTCGACATCGGCCGGGACCCGAACCCGCACCTCTCGTTCGGCCATGGGCCGCACTACTGCATCGGGGCCGGATTGGCGCGGGTCGAACTCCGGGAGGTCTTCGCGGCGCTGCCGGCCCGGTTCCCCTCCATGCAACCCGCGGTGCCGCTCGCATCGCTGCGCATTCGTGACACCCTCACCGGCGGCCTCGCGTCACTGCCCGTCACCTGGTGACCCGGCGGAGCGGCCACCCAACGGCCGGCAGCCGTCTGCGTAGGCAGCGAGTCGCCCCTCGGACACCGGAAAGGCCCCGCGGTCGCCGACCGCGGGGCCTTCGTCGTCGGTGCCTCTCTGACGCCCGCCTGACTCTCTTCCGCGCCCGCTTCGCAGCAGCCCGCACGTCTTCCTCTGGTTGCGTCATGGAGGGTGTCGGGCCGCTCCGCCCTCCAGCCGTGCGAGAGCGGAGCGGGCCGGCCGACGGGTGCCGTGAGATCAGGCGGCCGTGGCGCGGGCGGCCTCCTCGATCAGCCGCGCGACGACGTCGGGCCGCGAGACGGTCACGGCGTGGGAGGCGTCCACCTCCACGGCGGACGACGACGCCCGCTGGGCCATGAACCGCTGGGCCTCGGCCGGGACGGCGAGGTCCTGGAGGGTGACGAGGGTCCAGGACGGGATGGTCCGCCAGGCCGCCTTCGTCGCCTTGTCCGCCAGTGCGTCGCCGATGATCGGCCGCTGCGTGACCGCCATCAGCTCGGCGACGTCCGCCGGCACGTCCGCCGCGAAGACCTGCTGGAACTTCTCCTGATCGATGTAGAGGTCGTCCACGGTCTGCCCGTCAGGACCGCGGACGGGCACCGGACGCAGCGCCGACCCGAGCTCGCTGCCCGGGTACTTCCCGGCCAGCTCGCCGGTGCTCTCGCCTTCCTCGAGCAGGAAACTGGCGACGTACACCAGCGCCTTCACCCGCGGGTGCCCGTCGGCGGCCTCGCTCATCACGCTGCCGCCGTAGGAGTGGCCGGCAACGACCGTCGGCCCGTCCACACCATCCAGGACGTCACGCAGGAACTGGACGTCGCTGTGCAGAGCGCGCAGCGGGTTGGCCACCCCGATCACCGGACAGCCGTCCCGCCGGAGCTGGGCGACGACGTCGTTCCAGCTCGACGAGTCGGCGAAGGCCCCGTGCACGAGCACCACCGTGGGCAGGTCGCCGGTCCGGAGCGGGGTGCTGGTCATCGGTTCTTCCTCTCGGTGAGCGGGCAACCCGTGTCGCCCGTCCGGTCGGCACGCCGGGTCCGGGCGTCACGGGGTGATGACGAGCTCGGCGATGAGGTCGCCGTCCATCGCGAAGCGGTAGTGGAGCTCGGCCACGCCGCCGGGGAAGTCGCCCTCCAGGCGGTTGATGGCGACCCAGCGCTCCTCGTCGACGCGCTGAGCACCGACGAGCTCGGTGGTGTAGTCGAACTCGGCTCCGGCCTCGGACAGGAAGCGCCGGATCTCCCCGGTCCCCCGGTAAGTCCTGCCCTCGTCGACGACCACCGCGGTCGAGGTGAAGGCGCGGAGCGCGGCGTCGGCGTCGCGGGCCACGTGCGCAGCGAGGTAGCCGCGGACCGTGGCGGGCAGCTGGTCTGCGTGGATGCTGGTCGGTGTGGTCATGCCCCGACGGTGCGGCCTCCCGCACCGGGAGGGTCAAGCACTGGACTCTCCCCCGGGGAGAGGGTGGAGGGTGCAGCGGTGCTGGCGATCGGCGAGTTCTCCCGGCTGACCCACCTGAGCGTGCGAACGCTGCGCCGCTACCACGACGCGGGCCTGCTGGAGCCCGCGGCGGTGGACTCCGTCAGTGGCTACCGGTACTACACCGCGGACCAGATCCCGACGGCCCAGGTCATCCACCGCCTGCGCGAGCTCGACGTACCGCTGCCCGACGTCCAGCGCATCCTGCGCTCCCCCGACCCGGGCACCCGTGCCGCTCTGGTCTCCGACCACCTGCAGCGGCTCGAGTCCGAACTGGATCGCACGCGTGCCGCGGTCGCGTCGCTACGTCGGCTCCTGTGTCCGGAGCCGGTCCCGCTGGACGTCGAGCTGCGCCTGGTGCCAGCGATCACGGTGGCCGCCGTCGAGGGCGACGTCGAGCACGATCACGTCATCGCCTGGTACTCGGGTGCGATGGCCGAACTGGACGCCGCGATCCAGGAGCCGACCGGCGTCCCGGGAGGGCTGTACGACAACACGCTGTTCGAGAACGGTCGTGGGTACGTGCTCGTCTACCGGCCGACGGCCGATCCCCCGCGCAGCGGCCGGGTGCACCCGGTGACCCTTCCGGCAGTCGAGCTGGCCGTCACCACGCACGTGGGCGAGCACGACGACATCGACGTCACCTACGGCGCGCTGGGCGCCTGGGTGGTGGCCAACGCGCTCGCGGTCGCCGGATCGGTGCGGGAGACCTACCTGGTCGGCCCGCGCGACACACCCGACCCGTCGACCTGGCGCACCGAGGTCGGCTGGCCGGTCTTCCACGTGGCCCGGCGCTGATCGTTCCGGTCGACCTGGTCCACGTCCTCCGAGGACCTCGGCAGACTGAGGCAGGCGGCGGAGCTGTCACGCGGTCGCCGTCAGGCCTCGCCGCAGTTCGTCCATGGCTTGGGCCAGGCTCACCCGCGGCGCCCAGCCCCAGCCCCGCGCGCGGTCGGTGAGCAGCTGCCCGGTCCAGACCGGCTCGTCGGTCCACTCGGGCGCGACGCCCAGCGCGTCGGTCACCGTGCCGAGGTAGTCCCGCCACGTCGCAGGTTCGCCGGCGACGATGACCGGCGTGGTGCCACCGGCCACGGGCCCGCGCTCGGGGTCGTCGGCGGTCGCGATGGCGCCCGTGGCGACGTCCGCGATCAGGGCCGCCAGGTCGTCGACGTGCACCCAGCCCCAGGTCTGTGCCGGGTTCACCCGACGCTCACCGTCGCGGACCTGCTGCGGTCGCAGCGTGTTCCAGACCGACGTCTCGCCGGCGCCCATGATCGCCGGCGGGCGGACCAGTACGGTCGTGAGCCCGCCGACCTGCGCCAGCGCGGTGTCGGTGGCGTTCTTGGTATCGGCGTAGTCGCCGCTCCCCTCGGGCAGGAGGGCAGCGTCCTCGGCCACGTCGCCGACGCCGGCCGAGCGGTCGTAGACCCCGGCCGTGGACACGTGCACGAGCCGGGAGACGCCGGCGTCCCGGGCAGCCCGAGCGAGGACCGGCGTGCCCTCGACACCCACCCGGTGCTGCGCCTGTCGGGACGAGCCCATCGGGTGGACTGTCGTGACCACCGCGTCGGCGCCCCGGGTCACCGCGCGGGCGAGGGACTCGTCGTCGAAGTCACCGACGTGCTCCGTGAGCCCGTCGAGCGCAGGTGCGCTGCCGGACCGGCGGACGACGGCGCGCACCTGCGCTGACCGCTCGACGAGCGCCCGGCACACCGCGGCGCCCACCAATCCGTTCGCACCGGTCACCACGACGACGGGAGAGGCAGCGGCCATGCCGTCCACACTGCCAGCGACGACACGGTGGTGCCCGCTGCTCGGCACGTCGCGCGCCGGGGCGTCTCGCCATCCGACGGCAGGCGTCGCCCGAGCAGCCTCTGGCACCACCATGGTGAAAGGTCCTCGGAGCGTTGCTGCCCTGTCCACGACGAGAGCCTGTTCGGCGTCGTACACACCGACGCCACCATGCCGGGATCCGCGGCCGCCCGCCCATCCGGGCCGACGTCTGCGTGCACGGATGCCAGCGTCTCGCCGCTCGAACACAGGACGACGAAGCCCCGGGGCGCTGACCGGGGCCCTGCCACCGGCGTCATACGACAGGCCGAAACCGTGTCGCCCCTCGGACACCGAGGTGAACCCCCACGACCTCTGGGCCGGTAGGGGTTCTTCTTCCGATGTCGGCCGTGGAGATGCGTGCGGGCTCCCACCGACCGGTGGGGATCCCGGCCACCGGTGGGAACCGCTGTTCGAAGTGCTGTGCCAGGGTCGGGCATGGCCGCTTTTCCCCCGCGCCGGGCTGCCGGACTGGTGGACGAGCTGGGGCGGCTGCTGCTCGGGGCCCCCATCCCGCTGTCTGTGCGGTGCTGGGACGGCTCGGCGTCCGTCGTCGACGGTGCACCGACCCTCGTCGTACGCCACCCGCGGGCCCTGCGCCGGCTGGTCTACGCGCCCGGGGAGCTGGGCCTCGCGCGCGCCTATGTCAGTGGGGACCTCGACATCGAGGGGGACATCTACTCGGCGCTGAGTTTCCCGGACCGGATGCCGGCCCGCCCAGAGCTGCGCCTGAACCGACGGGCTCTCGCCCGGTTGGCTGGCCCGCTGCTGCGCCTCGGGGTCTTCGGACCGCCCCCTGCGCCACCGCCGGAAGAGGCCCGACTGGGTGGGATCCGGCACTCGCTCGGGCGGGATCGGAGCGCCATCAGCCACCACTACGACGTCGGGAACGACTTCTACCGGATGCTGCTGGGACGCTCGCTCGTCTACAGCTGCGCCTATTTTCCCGAGCCGGCGGCGACGCTGGAGCAGGCGCAGGAGGCCAAGCTCGACCTCGTCTGCCGCAAGCTGGATCTGCGGCCCGGGATGCGGCTGCTCGACGTCGGGTGCGGGTGGGGCTCGCTCGCCCTGCACGCCGCAGCCCGGTACGGGTCATCGGTGACCGGGGTGACCATCTCCGCCGCCCAGGCCGAGCTGGCCACCCGGCGCGTGGCTGAGGCCGGCCTCTCCGGACGCGTCGAGATCCGTCTGCAGGACTACCGCGAGGTCGTCGACGGACCCTTCGACGCGATCGCCTCGATCGGGATGGCCGAGCACGTGGGCCTCGCTCAGTTGCCGCTCTACGCCGCCAGGCTGCACGTCCTGCTGCGCCCGGGCGGTCGGCTGCTCAACCATGCCATCGCGCGCGGCCCCGCAGCCGGCCCCGAGCGCCCCGACCCCGGCTCGTTCCTCACCCGTTACGTCTTCCCCGACGGCGAACTGCAGCCGCTGGCCACCCACGTCCGGATCCTCGAGGAAGCCGGCTTCGAGGTCGCCGACGTCGAGGCTCTCCGCCGGCACTACGCGCTGACCTGTCGAGCATGGGTGAGCAACCTGGAGCGGCGATGGGACGAGGCCGTCCGACTGTCCTCCCCCGGCCGGGCCCGCGTCTGGCGGCTGTACCTCGCGGGATCGGCGCTGGCCTTCGAGGGCCACCGGGTCGGCGTGAACCAGGTACTGGCGATCAAGCCGGGACCTCCCGGACACGACCGCCTCCCACTGACCCGTCCGGACTGGAGCCGTCGTGCGGTGGAGAGGACCTACGAGCCGAGCGACGGCGCCGCCTGAGGCCGTGGTTGAGGACCAGCCGCGACGGGCGACCACCCGTTGGTGTCCTCGCCCCCTCCTGGTCAGGTGACACCGGCGGTCGGCTCGCGTCGACGGCCCGGTGGAGCAACGATCAACTGACGGTGGACCCGAGGCGCGTGCGTATGCAGCGCGTCGCCCTTCGGACACAGTCCCACCCGGTGTTCCTGCGGGTCAGCAGCTCGAGGGTCCTCCTGTCGGAGCTCCTGAGTCCCTCTTGACACCCGCGTGATGCGTCGCGCGCCGAATCAGCTCTCGAGCAGCGCGGCAAAGCGGTCGGCCGCCTCGCGGCCCATGCCGGCCGCGGGTCCGTGGTAGTTCGCCGGAGTTCTTCTGCGCAGCTCGAGCGGCACACGGAACGACGGCGAACGGTGGCGGACCCGCTCGGAGAGGGTGCGTTGGTGGTGGAGATGCTGGTCGGGAACAGCCGCCGCGACCTGCCTCCATCCCAGGCATGAGCAGGTGTCGTCACGCCCAGGGAGTCGACTGGCCTCGCAGGCGTCAGCGCCAGAACTCGGTGAGCTCCTCGGCAAGGGCTCCGCCTTGGTCGTGACCGGCTCGAGCGGCAGGCGGACGCAGCGACAGATCCATCGCATCGGCGCCGAACAGGTGCTCGGAGTCGCCATCCGGGAAGATCGTCTCGACGCTGCTGCCGCGGGCGCGTAGTTCGTCGACCTGTGCTGCCAGATGGGTGCCCCACTCCCGCGGATGCCGTGATCTGCCACCGAGTGGGGACAGCACGAGCACCCGTCCGTATCCGGCTGCCAGGTCGGCGTTCTCGATGGATCGGTAACCGCCGTCGATGTACCGGTGGTCGCCGATACCGTAGGGAGGGCCGCCGGCGGTGCTGGCGGCGACGGCGTCCACCAGGTCGACTCCGCTGTGGCGGTCGAACACGACCGGTTCACCGGTATGGGCATCGACCGCCGTGATGAGCACTTCTCGTTCCGGCCAGCGCTGACTGGGCAGCCGAGCGGCGACGGTAGCGCGCCACCGCATCTGCCCGGAGCCGTCCGACGCCGCATCCATCTCGAGCGCCGCCGCACCCAACCTGCGGCGCATGTCGGCCGCATCCTCGGCGGCGGCGATGATCCCGCGCGTTCTCGCCATGTGGTCGGCCACCGGCCCGGTGGGAACGCGTCCGACCGGACCAGTCCGTTGCGGGGGCGCGGCGGCGAGGATGGCGGCCAGCAGTTCGGTCGGGGTCGCGCTGGTGATCTGGGCAGCAGCGGTCGATCCGGCCGACGTCCCGATGATGAGATCGGCCTCGGTCACGTCCAACCCGGCATCGAACAAGCCGGCGATGACGCCGATCAACCACGCGTTGCCCGTCGATCCGCCACCGCCGAGGACCACCGCTCGCTCCCCCGCGGCGCGCACCCGGCTCGTGGCGTCGACCTGCGGCTGGTCCTGGTCGGACCTCGGTCGGTCCGAGGCCGTCGTGGAGGTGACGTGCGGAGCCGAGAAAGAGGTCGTGTTCATGGGAGTCGCCTCTCACGCGTTGCCTGGCGGGCGCTCCCGGTGGCGACTACGTCAGTCGCGCGATCGTGATCTGCAGGAGAGCACCCACTGCGGACACTGCGGACACTGCGGTCATGGGTCTCACCTCCCGCCGATGGATCATCGATTGCGGGAAGTTCGCACACCGGCGACGCGGTGTGCAACCGACATCATGCCGATCGCCATGGCGCTGGCGAACGGGTCACCGATCCCTACACACACCGTCATCTGTGATGGACCACTGAGTACTGCAACGACACGTGTTCGGGGTCTTGCCACGATGCGCAGCAAGGCGTCGCTGATTCGTTGCGGCTCTTGGTCATGGCTGGCGGGGTGGCTGTACCCAGGCGCTCCGCTCAGACGCGGAGCCGCGGGTCGACGTGGACCTTGGGTCCGGCGCCGCTGCCCTCCGGGCGCCCACCAGCAAGGACGGTGCCGACCTGCCCGAGACCGACGGTGGCAGCGACCAGCGGGCGGGGGTCGACCTCACCGGCCCCGTAGGCGGCGATCGTGGCGGCCAACCCCGGGGACGCCGACAGGATCCCGACCGCGGTGACGTCCTTGAGCAGCAGCGTCCGGGTGTCGATCGTGCTCGGCGTGCCGGCGATGCCGATGCAGACCACCCGGCCTGCGGGCTCGACCAGGTCCAGGGCCGCCGCCGGGGACCCGGCGGCGGTCGAGGCGTCGACGACGGCGCCGAACGGCAGGTCCGGCAGGGTCTCGGGGGTCCAGGTCTCGGCGAAGCCGAGACCGCGGGCGAAGTCGAGCGAGGGGGCGGTGATGCCGAGCAGGTGCACCTCGGCGCCGGCCGCACGGAGGAACATCGCCGTCAGCAGGCCGATCGTCCCGGGGCCGATCACCAGCGCACGGTCACCGGGGACGACCCCGGCTGCCTGCGCCGCCCGCCAGGCGTTGCCGCCGGGTTCGACGAGCGCGCCGAGCGCCGGGTCGACGGAGTCGGGCAGTTCGTGCAGCGACCACACCGGGACGGCGAGCTGCTCGGCCAGAGCCCCGGGGCGATCGCCCCTGATGCCCACCTCCTGCCTGTCCTCGCACACGTGCTGCTGCCCCCGCCGGCAGCGGCGGCAGACCTGGTCGCCGAGCATCGTGTCCCCCATCACCCGCCGGCCCAGCCAGGCGGGGTCGACTCCGTCGCCCACCGCGGTGACGCGACCGCACCACTCGTGACCGGGCCGCAACGGGTAGGAGGAGTGCCCGGTCTGCAGGTAGGCCAACTCCCCGGTGAACAGCTCGACGTCGGTGCCGCAGACCCCGGCCCGGTCGACCGTGACGACCACCTCCCCGGCAGCGGCGACCGGGACGGGGACTTCGTACACCGCGCCGTGCCCGGGCCCGGTCAGGACGAAGGCCCGCATGGTGGATGCGCTCATCTGGACCACCGTCTCAGCACAGAGCGAGGATGGCGGCCGTGACCCTCCGCAGCGCGCAGTGGTACTCCGGCGACGTCCGCAACGCCTACATCCACCGCGCCTGGATGCGCCGCGGCATCCCGGCCGACGCCTTCGGCCGCCCGCAGATCGCCATCGCGAACACCGCCTCCGATCTCGTGCCCTGCAACCGCCACCTCTCCGAGGTCGCGGCCGCGGTGCGTGACGGTGTCCACGCCGCCGGCGGCACCCCGCTGGAGCTGCCCGTGCTCGGTCTGGGCGAGACCCAGGTCCGGCCCACGGCGATGCTCTGGCGCAACCTGGCCGCGATGCAGATGGAGGAGATGTTCCGGGCCAACCCGGTCGACGGGCTGGTGCTGCTCGGTGGGTGCGACAAGACGATCCCGTCGCTGCTCATGGCCGCCGCCTCGGTCGACCTGCCCGCCGTCGTCGTCCCGGGCGGCCCCATGCTGACCGGCACCTTCCGCGGGGTGCCGCTGGGCTGTGGCACCGACGTGTTCCGGCTCTCCGAGGAGGTCCGTGCGGGCACGCTGTCGGCGGAGGAGTTCGCGCGGTCGGAATCGGCGATGATCCGCAGCCGCGGGCACTGCAACACGATGGGCACCGCCTCGACCATGGCTCTGGTCGCCGAGGCGCTGGGCACCGTCGTCCCCGGGGTCGCCGGCACCCCGGCCCCAGACAGCCGGCTGCTGGAGGCCGCGCACGGCACGGGGCGGCTGGTGGTGGAGATGGTGGCCACCGACCGCCGGCCCTCGACCTTCCTGACCGAGGCGTCCTTCGCCAACGCGATCGTGGCGCTGGCCGCCATCGGCGGGTCCACGAACGCCGTCGTCCACCTGCTGGCCATCGCCGGCCGGCTGGGGATCGACCTGACGCTCGACGACTTCGACCGCATCGGGTCCGGCGTGCCGGTGCTGGTCGACCTGCTCCCGGCGGGGCGGTTCCTGATGGAGGACCTCCACCGCGCCGGCGGCCTGCCGGCCGTGCTGAACCAGGTCCGCGACCTGCTCGACCCGACCGCGCTCACCGTCACCGGCAAGCCGCTGGTCGACACCCTCGACGACGCCCCCATCTGGGACGCGCAGGTCATCCGGCCCCGTGGGGAGCCACTGGTCGAGCACGGCGGCATCGCCGTCCTGCGCGGGAACCTCGCGCCGTCCGGTGCGGTCATCAAGCCGGCCGCGGCATCGCCGCACCTGATGCGGCACCGCGGGCCGGCCGTCGTCTTCGACTCCATCGAGGACTTCCACGCCCGCATCGACGACCCCGACCTCGACGTCGACGCCGACTCCGTGCTCGTCCTGCGCGGCTGCGGCCCGAAGGGCTACCCCGGCATGCCCGAGGTCTCGAACATGCCGCTACCGAAGAAGCTGCTGGAGCAGGGTGTGCGCGACATGGTGCGGGTGTGCGACGGCCGGATGAGCGGCACCGCCTACGGCACCGTCGTCCTGCACGTAGCGCCCGAAGCGGCCGCCGGCGGCCCGCTGGCCCTGGTGCGCACCGGCGACGTCGTCACGCTGGACGTCGCGGCCCGACGGATCGACGTCGAGGTCCCGGACGACGAGCTGGCGCGGCGACGGCCGAGCGAGGCGACCGTCGCCGGCTTCGCCGCCCCCCGGCGCGGCTGGGAGCGGCTCTACGTCGACCACGTGCTGCAGGCCGACACCGGCGCCGACCTGGACTTCCTCGTCGGCTCCAGCGGGTCGGCGGTGAGTCGCGAGTCCCACTGAGCGCGGTCAGCCGCCCACCCGGGTGACCATCGACGTGCCGAAGCGCTCCGCCGTCGACCGCTTGTAGCCCGCCGGGAAGTCACCCGACGCGGTGCGGTCGACGGCCGCGAGCCGCAGCTGTGCCTGCGCGTCGCCGCCGAAGGCTGCGATGCACTCCTCGGGGGCGATGTTGGCGGCCGCCACCAGCGCGCCGGCGGCCTCGATCGCGCCGCACAGCCCGACCAGGGTCGCCGCCCCCGTGTAGAGGTCACCCGCGAAGACGTCGCGCTCGTGCAGCAGCCGGCCGGCGTCCCCCGAGGAGTCCTTGAGCCCGGACACCGGCAGGTCGGGCAGCAGGTCGACGGGGATCCCGGGTGCGGCGGCACCCGGGAAGTGGTACGCCAGCAGTGGCCCGGTGGCGGCCTTCGCGACCGACTCGTAGTACGGCCGCGGGTCGGCGACGCCGGGCGGCGAGAGAGCCAGGACGGCGTCCGCGCCCGCGGCAAAGGCGCGCTCGGTCAGCTCCACCGCCTGCCGGCCGGTGGGCGCGCCGGTACTACGACCGGGTGGCGAAGGCCGCCACCGGGCCGCTGCTCGCCTACCACTTCCCGGGTGCCTCGGCGCCGGGCATCCCGGTCGACCTGCTGCCCGAG
>DASQXT010000028.1:0-2213 GCA_035639575.1 Geodermatophilus sp. | reverse complement strand
TAGAGCGCGGCCAGCTCCTCGCGGGGCACCGACTGGTTGATGTAGTGGACGGCCGGCCCACCGAGGGTGCCGAAGACGCCGTTGATGTGGCCGACCTGCTGCTCGATCGTCTCCCGCATGTGCACGTAGTGCTCGACCCGCTCCCGGCTGGGCGTGGCGACCTGCACCATCACCGTGTCGGGGACCTCGACGACGCCGTCCTCCAGCAGCTCCTGGAAGGCGTTGAGCCGGACGTTGATGCCCTTGGTGTAGTCCAGCCGGTCCACGCCCAGGATGATCTTGCGCGGATTGCCGAGCTCGGCGCGGATCTCCTCCGCGCGCTTGACGACGTCCGGCCGGCCGGCCAGCTCCTCGAACGACCTGACGTCGATGGAGATCGGGAAGGCGCGCGCGGTGACCGTGCGGCCGTCGTACTCGATCGTCGAGCCGCGGGCGGGCAGGTCGTGCAGCCGGCGGGCCAGTTGCACGAAGTTGGCCGCCGCGGCGGGCCGCTGGAACCCGACCAGGTCGGCGCCGAGCAGGCCCTCGACGATGGCCGACCGCCACGGCAGCTGGGTGAACAGCTCGTAGGGCGGGAAGGGGATGTGCAGGAAGAAGCCGATGGTGAGGTCCGGGCGCTGCTGGCGCAGCATGGCCGGCACCAGCTGCAGCTGGTAGTCGTGCACCCACACGATCGCGCCCTCGGCGGCCACCTCGGCGGCGCGCTCGGTGAAGCGCTTGTTGACCTGGACGTAGGTGTCCCACCACGTCCGGTGGTACTCGGGCTTCTCGACCACGTCGTGGTACAGCGGCCACAACGAGGCGTTCGACATGCCCTCGTAGTACCGGTCGACCTCCTCCTCGGAGAGCGGCACGGGGATCAGCGACATCCCGCCGGACTCGAAGGGCTCGGGGGCCTCGCCGGCCGACCCCGACCAGCCGACCCAGGCGCCGCCACGGCCGGCCACGAAGGGCTCCAGCGCGGTCACCAGGCCGCCGGGGCTGCGCTGCCAGCGGGTGCTGCCGTCGGGGTCGGTGACCTGGTCGACCGGCAGCCGGTTGGCCACCACGACGACGGGGCTGTCCGCCCCGCCCTGTCCTGCTGCTGTCCCAGCCATACCGCCCCCGACCCTACTGAGCGCGGCCGGAACCGGCAGCGCCAGGCTCACCTCGGGGCTACGACGTACCCCAGCGCGGCGGCCCCCACCCCCAGGACGACGGAGGCCAGCACGTAGGCCAGGCCACGGGCGAGCCGTCGCTGCTCGACCATCCGCACCACGTCGCCGCCGAACGTGGAGAAGGTCGTGAGCGCCCCGCAGAAGCCGGTGCCCACCAGGGCGACGACCACCGCGGGAGTGCCCGCGGCCCCCAGCAGCAGACCCAGCAGCGCGCTGCCCACGACGTTCACGATCAGCGTGCCGCGGGCCGGCTCACCCTCGTCGCGGGCCGCCAGCCGGGTGACCAGCAGCCGCAGCGGGGCGCCGACCAGCGCACCGGCCACCACGAGCAGCGGCGTCACCGGGCGCGGACGGCCCGCACCGCCAGAGCACCGCCGGCCACGGCCAGCACGCCGCCGACGACGGAGACGAGCACGTAGCCGGCGGCCAGCAGCGGCTCGCCGGCCTCGGCCAGCCCCACCGTCTCGACCGCGAACGCGGAGTAGGTCGTGTAGCCGCCCAGCACGCCGACGGCGAGGAACGGCCGCGCCCACGGCGGCTCGGGGGAGCGGGTGGTGAGGACGGCGACCAGAGCGCCGAACAGCAGGCAGCCGGTGAGGTTGACCAGCAGCGTGGCCCACGGCCAGCCGGTGGGGGAGTGCGGCAGCGCCGTCGCCACGCCCCAGCGGGCCAGCGCGCCGAGCGCGCCACCGAGCGCCGCGAGCACATACGCCACCCGCCGATCCTCCCAGCCCGGCACGGACCCGCCGGTCGGGGAGGTCCTCACCTCACCGGCGGCGGGTCTCGGGGAAGAGCAGGTCGACGAAGCGCTCCACGGTCGGCTGCGGCTCGTGGTTGGCCAGCCCCGGCCGTTCGTTGGCCTCGATGAACACGTGGTCGGGGCCCTCGACGTCGGGCACCAGGAAGTCCAGCCCCGTCACCGGGATGCCGATCGCCCGGCTGGCCCGGACGGCGGCCTGCGCGATCGCCGGGTGCAGGCGCTCGGTGACGTCCTCGATGGTGCCGCCGGTGTGCAGGTTCGCCGTCCGCCGGACCTGGACTCGCTCGCCCACCGGC
>DASQXT010000027.1:0-13132 GCA_035639575.1 Geodermatophilus sp. | reverse complement strand
CCCGCGGGCGCATCAAGGCGGAGGTCGTGGAGAAGTTCCGGGCCGCCGGCAACTGAGCTCAACGCGCGCAGGCCTCGCCGATGCGCAGTGCGGCGGCCATCGGGATGGCTACCCGCTCGGGCAGGTCCGCAGCGATCGCTGCCTCGTGGCAGGTGAGCCGGCCTGCAGCTGGCGTAGCCGGGGCGCGGTCGGGGTCCGGGCGCCTTCTTCGGGACTGAGATGCAGGGCACAGAGATTCTCGGGCGTCGGGGACCGTGCAGGCGGTTCCGGGTCGCGCCGTGCCTGCGCTACTGGCGCCGCGCGATGAGCATGACGAGGTTGATCGTTGCCAGCGGTGTCGCGGGCTGGCCAACTGTCCGGAGAACAGCGGTACCAGTGCTGCAGGTCTTCATGACTGAGTGATTCGTTGGTGACGGCGAGTCGCTCGGCGAGGTCGAAGTCTCACCACGGACGACGGTGCAGATCCAGGCGCTGCAGCTGACCAGGGGCAGCGGGGAGCCCCGCCCCGGTCGAAGGGCGCAGCCCGGTCCGGCTCGTGTCGAGTCACCGAACTCGGCCTCACCGGCGACCTGTCCGGCCACCTCGACCAGCGCTACGTGACCGAGCAGCGGGGGCTGGTCGGCATCACCCGGTAGTGGCGCCACCTCAGGGTCGGCGGCGCAGGCGCTGCTCGAGGAGACCGGCGTGCCCCGCCCCCGCCTTGTGGAACCACCGGAGACGTGTGCACGCCCGCTGCGGCGGCGCTCTCCGTGACGCCGGCCACGCCGAGGTGGCCGAGCACGTGCAGATGGGCATCCCCCGGTCGACCCAGTGCACGCAGCCGCCCCTGGCGTCGGCGGGGTGGCCCCTGGTCGGACCCCACCGGCCGGTTCCGAGCCCACAGCGGCGGGCGTGGAAGGGTGCGGGCATGCCGGCCGCACTGCGCGTCGTCCGTCTGTCGACCACGCCGATCAAGGGTCTCGCGCTGGCCCATCCCTGCTCGATCGAGCTGACGACGCACGGTGCCGTCGGCGACCGGCGGTTCTTCCTCGTCGACGAGGAGGGGCGGCTGCAGAGCTGCACCGCCAACGCCGGTCTGCTGCCCCTGGCGGCGCGGTTCGACCAGGACAGCCGCCGCCTCGAGGTGGTCCGCGGCGACGAGGTGCTGTGCGCCGGCACCGTCGAGTCCGCCGGCGCCGTGGACACCGACATGTGGGGCCTGCGCACCATCGCCGCCGATGTCGTGGCCGGCCCGCAGTGGAGCACCTTCTTCTCCGATCTCCTCGGCAAACGGGTCCGCCTGGTGCAGGCCCGGCAGTCCGCCTACGACGTGCACCCCGCGACGATCCTCGGCAGCAGTTCGGTCGCCGAGCTCGCGCGCCGATCGGGCCTGGCCTCGGTCGATCCCCGGCGCTTCCGGATGCTGATCGAGTTCTCCGGCGGGACGCCGCACCTGGAGGACTCCTGGGGTGGCACGCTGCTGCGGATCGGCGGCGCGGTACTGCGGGGCGGTGGCCCGGTGAAGCGCTGCGCGGCCACCACGCGCGACCCTGCCTCCGGTGCCGTCGACCTGCAGACGCTGCGCCTGATCACGGCCTACCGCGGCCGCCGGGAATCCGAGCTCGGAGTCGGGGCGACCTTCGGCCGGTACTGCGAGGTGCTCGAGCCGGGGACCGTCGCGGTCGGTGACCGTCTGCGCGTCGGCTGACCGACCTGGCGGGCCTCCGCCGTCCTCAACTGCTTCTCGCGGGCCTGGAGCCGCCGGCCTGCAAGGGGACTCCGCTCGGCGACGTAAGCCGCGCACATCCAGCTCGAGGTCGGCCAGCGCGCCCTCGAACACGTGCTCGACAGCCAGGCAGCTGGGGACTGGCGGTCGCCCTGCTCGGACGCTCTGGCCGTACAGCTGGGGGTCCGTGGCGCCTTGGCGGCGGCCCGCAGGTGCCGCCGGAAGGAGGCCAGCAGGTCCTCGAGCCGGATGGCCACCGCGGTAGGTCATCGGGCGAGTGAGCGCTGTGCTAGGTCCTCGAGAACGTCCGGATCAGCCGGGTGACGTCCCGCTGAGTGGTGGATGTAGTCCTCACCGTGTTGGTCAGCGGTGTGGTGACTATGACGCGATCAGTGCCGGCTGTGCCACCTCCTTGCTCGGGCTGGGTCGGTTGAGCAGTGCCATGGAGCCTTCGGAGAGGTAGCGGCGGTCGGTGACCTGGCATTCGTCGTGCGCTTCGACCAGGACCGCGCCGGCCAGCCGGAGCAGCGCCTCGGGGTTGGGAGAGACGCCGACGACGTCGGTGCGGCGCTTGATCTCCTTGTTCAGCCGTTCCAGCGGATTGGTCGACCAGATCTTCGTCCAGTGCGCCACGGGGAAGCCGGTGAAGGCCCCCGGCCTCCGGTGCTCGTGTGGCGAGGCCGGCAGCGCCACGGTCCTTGGCCCGTGCCTCCGAGGAGAGCACGCTGGGCGCGGCCGAAGGGGGTTGCCATGCCCACCATTCCGTCCCGCGACCGGACCGAGATCATCGACGAGATCCGGAGGTACGCCCAGGACCGGCTGCCCCCGGAGCGGCAGCGGCTGTTCCTGACGTTCATCGGGCTGTACTACGGGCGCATCGCCCGTGGCGACCTCGCGGCTCGGCGCGTGCACGACCTGTACGGCGCCGCCATGTCGCACCTGACCCTGGCCTTCGACCGACCGCCAGGTGCACCTGCGGTGAGGGTGTACTCCCCGGACTTCGAGGAGCACGGCTTCGGTTCGCCACACACAGTCGTCGACATCGTGACCGACGACATGCCGTTCCTCGTCGACTCGGTGACGACGGAGGTCATCCGGCACGGCCTCGGACTGCATCTCACCGTGCACCCGGTCGTCTCGGTACGTCGCAACACAGGACGGCTCGTCGACATCCTCGACCGGCACGATCCCACGTCGCCGGCGCCGGCCGAGTCGTTCATCCACCTCGAGGTCGACCGGCAGACCGACGCCGCGGCGTTGGACGAACTTGGCCACGACGTCCTCCGCGTCCTCGGCGACGTGCGTGCCGCGGTCGAGGACTGGTCGGCGATGCGGGAGCGGGCGCTCGCCATCGCCGACGCGTTGGACGCCGAAGCGTCGACCCTCGATGAGGAGGAGCGGAACGAGGCATCAGCCCTGCTGCGCTGGCTCGCCGACGACCATTTCACGTTCCTCGGCTACCGCGACTACGAGTTGGGGACGGAAGACGGTGAGGACACGCTGTGCGCCGTCCCGGGGACGGGGCTGGGGCTGTTGCGCGACAGCCGGAGCCGACCGGTCTCGCACAGCTTCGCAGAGCTGCCGCCCGAGGTGCGGCAGAAGGCACGCGAGCCGGGATTGCTCAACCTCACCCAGGCGAACTCGCGGTCGACCGTCCACAAGCCCAACTACCTGGACTACGTCGGCGTCAAGTCGCTGGGCCCCAAGGGGGACGTGGTAGGGGAACGGCGGTTCCTCGGCCTGATGGCGAGCGCGGCCCACCGACAGCCAGCGCGGGACATCCCAGTCCTTCGCCGCAAGGTGCAGGCGGTGCTGAATCGGGCCGGCTACCCACCGGACAGCTTCGACGGGCGGACGCTGCTGAACATCCTCGAGAACTACCCCCGCGAAGAGTTGTTCCAGATCGACGCTGAAGAGCTGTACGAGGCGGCCACGGCCATCCTCGACATCCAGGACCGTCAGCGGCTGCGTCTCATCGTGCGGCGGGACGTGTTCGGCCGGTTCATGTCCTGCCTGGTGTACCTGCCGCGCGACCGGCTCACCACGGCCCTGCGCACCCGCATCGAAGGCATCCTCCAGGAGGCCTTCGGGGGCGTGAGCACGCAGTACGCCACGCAGGTGAGCGAATCGGTCCTGGCCCGGCTGCACATCACCGTCCAGACCGAACCCGGCGCGGTCCCGGAGTACGACGTCGCCGAGATCGAGGCCCGGCTCGTCACGGCGATGCGCTCGTGGGCCGACGACCTGTACGACGCGCTGGTCGACCAGGTCGGCGAGGAACGCGGGGTTGCCCTGCATGACCGCTACGCCGATGCGTTCCCCGCGGCCTACCAGCACGACAACTCCGCCGCCGCGGCCGTCGTCGACATCGGACGGATGGAGGGACTCGGCAGTGGGGACGAGCTCGCGATGCACCTGTACCGACCGTTGGAGGCGACGCCGGGCACACTGCGGTTCAAGCTGTTCCGTCACGGCCACTCCGTCACCCTCTCCGACGTCCTGCCGCTCCTCGAGAACATGGGTGTCCACGTCGTCGACGAGCGTCCCTACGAAGTGCGACCGGCCGGCGCTGAACCGGTGTGGATCTACGACTTCGGGCTGCGCCACGAGCAGCTCACCGACCTCGACACCGACGGGATGCGCGAGCGCTTCCAGGAGGCCTTCGCCATGGTGTGGCGCGGCGATCTGGAGAACGACGGGCTCAACCGGCTGGTCCTCCGCGCCGGGCTGCGGGGGCGAGAGGTGGCCGTCGTGCGGGCCTACGCGAAGTACCTCAGGCAGGTCGGCGCCACCTTCGCACTGGACTACACCGTGGCTACCCTCGCCAACAATCCCGGGCTGGCCCGCCGGCTCTTCGAGCTCTTCCAGGTCCGGCTGGATCCCGATGCCGCCGTGGACCGGGATCTGGTCGCCAAGCACCTGGTCGACGACTTCGAGGGCGGGCTCGACGCCGTCAGCAGCCTCAACGAGGATCGGGTCCTGCGTACCCTCCTGGGGATCGCGCAGGCGACGCTGCGGACCAACTACTTCCAGGTCGGGTCGGACGGCGAGCCCAAGCCGTGGTTCTCCGTCAAGCTGGCCCCGGCGCAGATCCCCGACCTGCCCCTCCCGCGGCCAATGTTCGAGATCTTCGTCTACTCGCCTCGCCTCGAGGGCGTCCATCTGCGGGGCGGGCCGGTCGCCCGCGGCGGCCTGCGCTGGTCCGACCGTCCGGAGGACTTCCGGACGGAGGTGCTCGGGCTGATGAAGGCGCAGACGGTGAAGAACGCCGTCATCGTGCCGGTCGGTGCCAAGGGTGGCTTCGTCGTCAAGGACCCGCCCAGGGAGCGGGACGCGCTGCAGGCGGAGGTCGTGGCCTGCTACTCGGCGTTCATCCGCGGGCTGCTCGACGTGACGGACAACCTCGTGGACGGCGAGGTGGTCCCGCCCCAGCGCGTCGTGCGCCACGACGGGGGCGACGCATATCTCGTCGTGGCGGCAGACAAGGGCACCGCGACCTTCTCCGACACCGCCAACGCCATCTCCCAGGAGTACGGCTTCTGGCTGGGTGACGCCTTCGCGTCCGGTGGCTCGTCCGGCTACGACCACAAGGCCATGGGCATCACGGCACGTGGAGCCTGGATCTCCGTCCAACGTCACTTCCACGACCTCGGCGTCGACGTGCAGGACGACGACGTCACGGTCGTCGGCATCGGGGACATGTCAGGAGACGTCTTCGGCAACGGGATGCTGCTGTCCCGGCACATCCGCCTGGTGGCGGCCTTCGACCACCGGCACGTCTTCCTCGACCCCGACCCCGACGCCGAGGCCGGCTTCGCGGAGCGCGCCCGGCTGTTCGCCGTCCCCGGCTCCAGCTGGGCCGACTACGCCGCGTCGCTGATCTCGGCCGGAGGCGGAGTCTTCCCACGGACGGCGAAGGCGGTTCCGCTCTCCCCGGAGGTCCGGTCCCGTCTGGACGTCACGGAGGAAACCCTCACTCCGGACGAGCTGATCCGGGCCGTCCTCAGAGCGCCGGTCGATCTGCTGTGGAACGGCGGCGTCGGCACGTACGTCAAGGCCTCGGCGGAGACCCATGCCGAGGTGGGGGACAAGCGCAACGACCAGGTGCGCGTCGACGCCGGCCAACTGCGGTGCCGTGTCGTCGGCGAGGGCGGCAACCTCGGCTTCACGCAGCGCGGCCGGGTCGAGTTCGCGCTCGGAGGCGGCCGGATCAACACCGACGCGATCGACAACTCCGCCGGCGTGGACTGCTCCGACCACGAGGTCAACATCAAGATCCTTCTGGACCGGGTGGTCGCCGACGGCGACCTCACGGGCAAGCAACGAGATGCGCTCCTCGCGGAGATGACCGACGAGGTGGCGGAGCTCGTGCTTCACGACAACGCCGGCCAGACCCGGACGCTGTACAACTCGCGAGCGCAGGCGCGGGCCATGCTGGACGTGCACGTGCGATACCTGAACGCGCTCGAGCGGTCCGGGCGTCTCAACCGTGCACTCGAGTTCCTGCCGACGGACGACCAACTCGCTGAGCGCGCCGCGGCCGGTGGCGGTCTGGTCCTGCCCGAGTTCGCCGTCCTGCTGGCCTACTCCAAGATCTGGGTCTACGACGAACTGCTGGCCTCCGAGCTGCCCGACGACGCGTTCCTGTCCGCCGAGCTGATCAACTACTTCCCGACCGCCATACGCCAGCGGTACGCCGACCGACTGCCGGATCACCCGCTCCGCCGCGAGATCATCGCGACCTGTGTGACGAACGCGATGGTCAACCGCGCCGGCAGCACGTTCGCGTTCCGTCTGGCCGAGGAGACGGGCCTCTCCGTCCCGCACATCGCGCGCGCACACATCGCCAGCTGGGAGATCTTCGGGCTGACGGAGCTGCAAGCAGAGATCGAGTCGCTCGCCGACGTCTCGACGGACGCTCAGATCCGGCTCCTGCTCGAGGTACGGACGCTGGCCGAGCGCGCGAGTCGCTGGCTGCTTCGGAATCGTCGTCAGCCGCTCGACATCCGCAGCACCGTCGAGCACTTCGCGCCGGCCGTTCCGGTGTTGGTCGAGGAGATTCCGCGTCTGCTCACCGGCTCGGAGGAAGCGGACGAGGCATTCAGCAGCGCGGTCGCACGCTTCACCGCGGACGGGGTCGCGGAAGCGCTCGCCGAGCGGGTGGCCACGTTGCCGGCGCTCTTCTCCGCACTGGACGTCGTCGACGTGGCCTCCGCAACCGGACGCGAACTGCAGGAAGTGGCCGGTGTCTACTTTGCTCTCGATCACCACCTGCAGCTCGACTGGCTGCGCGAGCGCATCCTGCGGCTGCCCCGAGAGGACCGATGGCAGACCCTGGCGCGTGCCGCGCTCCGCGACGACCTCTACGCCGTCCGGGCCTCGCTGACCGCCGAGGTGTTGCAGGTCGGCGGCCCAGCGCAGGACAGCGACGAGCTGATCCAGCGGGGGTTCGCCCACAACCAACCGGGGGTCGACCGGTGCCTCGGAGTCCTTCGTGACATCGCCGCCGACGACCGCGCGGATCTGGCAACGCTCTCCGTGGCCCTGCGTGAGGTCCGCGGACTGGTGTCGAGTCGGCCTGCGGTGGCTGAACCCTGAGCTGTTCGCGTCGACGTGTCATCGGCGGGTGGCGATCAGCGCGGAGGCGAGGACCGCCTTGCCGTCGGTCTCCAGCGCAGGGTGGACTCACCCAGGGCGCGGGCCGGCTCCGCCTCGCCCAGCTGGGCCAGGGCAAGGGTGAGGGTGCGCGCGGGGGTCAGCTGGCCGGGTCCTCCGGGTCGCCGGGAGGAGCGGGAGCCAGCAGGCCACCACCCGCTGGGCGATGGCCTGCTGCCGGTCCGGTGCGAGGTGCTGGCGGATCACCGCCTGCACCAGCCGGTGCAGCTGGGAGCCGTCGTGGTGGGGGTGGGCCACGGAACAGCCGACCAGCGCCCCGACGGTGTCGGCGAGGTCGTCGGGGTCGGCCGTGGTGGTGCACAGCGGCTCGTCGGGCAGGTCGGGTCTTCAGCGACTTCGGGCGCGGCCCCTCTTCGGTCGGCGGCGTGGAACGCCGGGCGTCACCGTGGCACGACGAGTCGCTCCCGGTAGGCGAGGATGGCGGCCTGCGTCCGGTCGCGCAGCTCCAGCTTGGTCAGGATCCGGCCGACGTGCGTCTTGACGGTGAGCTCGGAGAGGGTGAGCTCGGCGGCGATCTCGGCGTTGGATCGGCCGGTCGCGACCTGGACGAGGACCTCGCGCTCCCGGTCGGTGAGCCGGGCGAGCCGGGGGTCGGTGGTCCGGTCGGCGGTGGGCAGTTGTCCGGCGAAGGTCTCCAGCAGCCGGCGGGTCACCCGCGGGGTGACGACGGCGTCCCCGCGGGCGACCGTGCGGATCGCGGCCACCAGCTCGGCGGGCTCGGTGTTCTTCAGCAGGAACCCGCTGGCCCCGGCCTGCAGCGCCGCGAACGCGTACTCGTCGAGGTCGAAGGTGGTGAGCACGACGATCCGGCTGGGCAGGCCGGCGGACACGATCCGCCGGGTCGCGGCCACGCCGTCCAGCACCGGCATCCGCACGTCCATGACGACGACGTCAGGTCGCAGCCGCCCGGCCAGCTCGACCGCCTCGGCGCCGTTGCCGGCCTCGCCGACGATTCGCAGGTCGTCGTGGGCGGCGAGCACCATGCTGAAGCCGAGGCGCACCAGTGGCTCGTCGTCGACGAGCAGGACGGTGGTCACCAGCGGGTTGCTGCGGCAGCGAGCGGGAGGGATGCCGCGACCCGCCAGCCGCCGGCCGGTGCCGGGCCGGCGCTGACCGAGCCGCCGTGGGCGCTGATCCGTTCGCGCATGCCGACCAGCCCATGGCCGACGTGGTCCGGGGACGCCGCATCCCCGCAGCCGTCGTCCTGGATGACCACCTCGAGCCCCCCGGCGGTCCAGGTCAGCGCCACGCCGGCCCGGCTCGCGCCGCGGGCGTGCTTGCGGGTGTTGGTGAGCGCCTCCTGCACCAGCCGGTAGACGGCCAGCTGGGCCGCGGTGCCCAACGGCGTGGGGCGCCCGACGACGGTGAGTGTGGTGGGCAGTCCGGCGGCGCGGACCCGGTCGACGAGGGTGGCCAGGTCGGCCAGCCCCGGAGCGGGGCGCCGGGAGTCGTCGTCCCCGTGGTCGTCGTCGGAGCGCAGCACGCCGAGCAGGCCGTGCAACTCGGCCAGCGCCGCCCGGCCGGTGCTCGCGATCGCGGCGACCGCGTCGCGGGCCGGCTGGTTGGTGTCCGAGCGCAGCGCGTAGCCGGCGCCGTCGGCGAGTGCGGTCATGACCGACACGTTGTGCGAGACGACGTCGTGCACCTCGCGGGCGATCCGGGTCCGCTCCTCGGCGACGGCGATCCGCGCCTGCTGGTCCCGCTCGAGTTCCGCGCGCTCGGCCCGTTCGCGCAACCCGGCCAGCACGGTGGCCTGCGCCCGCCGGTTGCGGCCGGTCACAGCGGCGACCAGCGTGAACGCCGTCAGCGGAGCGATGGGGTGTGCTCCGACCGGTGCGGCCGTGCCCAGCAGGGTGGCCAGCGCGAACAGCTCGCAGACCGCGGTGGCCACGACCGCCCAGGCGGTGCTGCAGCGCTCGGTCACGGCGGCCAGGACGACCAGCAGCGCCAGGTCGGCGGGCAGCAGCGTGACGGCGTCGAACCCCGACGGCGCCCAGTGGGCGGCGACCAGGAGGGCGGTGACGGCGAAGGCGAGGAGCGGCCGGCGGCGGCGGACCAGCGCGGGCGCCCACAGCAGCAGCGAGGTCGCGACCTGCGTGACGGTGGCGTCGCCGTCCCGCAGCCGGAGCAGGGCCCCGGTGGTGAGGACTGCGAGGACGAGCACCGGGACGGCGTCGCGCCGGAGCTCGCGCCGCCCCGATGTGGTCTCCACGGGGGCGATGGTGCCCGCTCGCCTCCGCGACGTCATGGTGCGAGCGTCACGCGTCCCGGCGCCGGAGCAGCGCCACCGCGGCGCCGAAGGCCACCACGAGGTAGCCGCAGAGCACGGCGAACCCGGCCCACGGCCCGAAGGCGTCGGCCGAACTGGTCAGCTGCAGCACCTGGGAGCCGGCCTCCCCGGGCAGCCAGCGGACGACGTCGGGGCCCCAGCTCGACGGGAGCAGTTGGCCGAGGATCGGCAGTAGGAACACCAGGGCGAACAGGGCGGACACGGCGCCGGTGGTGGAGCGGAGGAGCCAGCCCAGGGCCATGCCCAGCAGCCCGATGGCCGACAGGTACAGCGCGGTGCCGAGCAGGACGCGGGGGACGCCGGCGTCGGAGAGGCTCGCCCCGGCGTCCCCGCTCGCGGCCTGGCCGACGAGGAAGGCGACCAACGCCGTGGCGGCCGAGGCGAGGAACACCAGCACGGCGAAGACGGTGGCCTTGCCGGCCACCACCGGCCAGCGGCGCGGGACGGCAGCGAAGGTCGTGCGGATCGTGCCGCTGGCGTACTCGCCGGTGACCAGCAGGACGCCGACGACGCCGATGGCCAGCTGCGCGAGCCGATAGCCGGCCAGACTCAGGCCGATCGGGTCGGCGGTCCTGAGCTCGGGAGGGCCACCACCGTCGCCACCGGGGCCGCCAGACTGCGCGGTTCCGGTGAAGAGCCAGCCCAGCAGGACCATCGCGACCAGGGCGATGCCGAGGGTGAGCCACGTGGAGCGCAGCGAGCGGAACTTGATCCACTCACCGGCGAGCAGCCCGCGGAGACCGCCGCCGGTGGCCTCGCGGCGGGCGGTCTGCTGGGTGGGGAGCGGGGTCGCGAGGGCGGTGGTCATGCCGCCACCTCCTGGTTCTCGTCGTCGGCGCTGTACTCGCGCTCGTCGCGGGTGAGGGCCATGAAGACGTCCTCCAGTGAAGGCCGGACGACGGTGAGCTCGTGCAGGGCGATCCCGGCGGCGGCGGCCCGGTCGCCGATCGCGGCGGCGTCCAGGCCGCGGACGTCGAGCAGTCCCGGGTCGCTGGACTCGATGCTGACGTCCTCGCCGGCGAGCAGGGCGGTGAGCTCGGTGGCGCGCGGGCTGCGCACTCGCACCGACCCGCCGCCGGCACCGTCGATGAACTGCGCGGTGGGCACGTCGGCGATGAGCCGGCCGCGGCCGACCACCACCAGCTGGTCGGCGGTGACCGCCATCTCGCTCATCAGGTGGGAGGAGAGGAAGACCGTGCGGCCCTGGTGGGCCAGCCGCCGCGTGAGGTTGCGGACCCACAGGACGCCGTCGGGGTCCAGGCCGTTGACCGGCTCGTCGAGGATCACCGTGGCCGGGTCGCCGAGCAGGGCGGTGGCCACTCCGAGCCGCTGACCCATGCCGAGGGAGAACTCGCCGACCCTCCGGTCGGCGACAGCGGTGAGGCCGACCAGGTCCAGGACGACGTCGACCCGGCTCTTCGGGAGCCCGGCGGTCGCGGCCAGCGCGGCCAGGTGCGCCCGGGCAGTGCGGGCCGGGTGCAGGGCCCGGGCCTCGAGGAGGGCACCCACCTCCTGCAGTGGCGCACGGTGCTCTCTGTAGGGCTTGCCGTTGACCCGGGCGGTACCGCTGGTCGGATGGTCCAGCCCCATGACCATGCGCATCGTCGTGGACTTCCCGGCGCCGTTGGGGCCGAGGAAGCCGGTGACGCGGCCGGGCAGGACGGTGACCGTCAAGTCGTCGACGGCGGTCTTGGGGCCGTACCGCTTGGTCAGTCGGTGCAGTTCGATCATGACAGTGACGCTAGTGACGCGAGGAGGCGTCGTCGTCCTGCTCCAGGTGGCACCTGTGCCCGTCCGACTGCTCCTGCAGGAGTAGTCGGACGCCGTCTGGATGGTGCCTCGCTGCGGGACGCAGTCCGCCTGCCGCGCGATGACTCACGGGAAGCGCTGCATCGGCGCACCTGCGACCAGCGCGAGGGTGAGCGGTCTGCTTCACGCGAGAAGTAGCGGGCACAGGAGCTGCACAGGGGAGGTTGGTCCCTGGCCCATCGTGGCGACCTCATAGATCAAAGCTCGTCCGGCACGCCAGCGCCACTGGGCAGCTTGACGGTGTAGTCGCCTCGATCAGCGCGGGCATCACTTCTCCGCGGTCACGACGTCCCGCCTGCGCCCCGACGCCAACGTGTCGAGGCAGCGGCCCAGCGTCCCAGGAGATCAGCACCGGCACGTGGGTCGACGCGGCCGCCGGGATCCGACACTTCAGCGGGCCACTGGAGAAGAACTGTAAGCGCAGTGAGGGTGCCGACATGCTGCAGACGCCCGGGGATCACAGCGTCGCAGCGGACGGTGCGACCGGTTCTCCGGAAGTTCCTCAGTACCGGTTTCGCCTGAGACCCGACCCCAGCCTCGGGTCAGTTTCAGGGCCACACGGGCTGCGGTCAAAGCAGCGGCCTGGGGTCTCGGCTCGCCGCTGTCCCAGGAGTATGGCACCAACGCTCTCATGCTCTTCCCAGGCCACGAGCTGACGGACCAGGTCGGCTCGCACCCTGCAGTCGTCGACGTGGCTCAACGTCCATGTACTCCAGTTGGGAGTGCCCTCCCCATGTCGGCCAGGTGACGTCAGCCTGAGATGCTCCTATGCCTCGTCAAGCGGTCAGCACGTGGTGGATCTCGCGGGCGATGTAGCGCTTGAGGCAGCGGATGATCTCGAGGTTGCTCAAGCCTTCGGCTCGTCGGCGCGTGGCGTAGTCCTGGGTCGGTTGGTGAGAAGAGAGCCGGACCAGGGCGATGATGTGCAGCGCGAAGTTGGCGTGCCGGTCACCGCCGCGGTTGAGCCGGTGCCGGATGGTGCGGCCGCTGCTGGCCGGTAGTGGTGCGTGCCGCAGAGCTGGGCGAAGGCAGCTTCGGAGCGCAGCCGGTCGGGGTTGTCCCCGGCGATGGTCAGCAGCTGGGCCGCCACCTCGGTGCCCACGCCGTAGACGGCCATCAGCGCCGGGGCGGTGGCCGTGACCAGCGGCCGCAGTTCGGCGTCGAGCTCGTCGATCTCCTCGCTCAGTGCGGCGATGCGCCGGGCCAGCCGGCGCAGGGTGAGCTTCGTGGCGGCGGTGATCGGATCGGCGGCCTCGATCGGCCTCTCGGTCGTGCGCAGCCGCCGGCAGGTGGCCAGCAGTTGGCGAGTGGACTGCCCGGCCAGTGCTTGGCGCAGCTCGGCCGGGCCGGTGAGCACCAGCGCCTTGAGCTGGTTGATCGCCTGGGTGCGTCCCTTGATCGCGCTGCGCCGGGCGACTCGCAGGGTGCGGATGGCCTCGACCCGCCCGTCGCGGGTCTTCGGGGTGCCGGTCGCGGCTCCGCAGAGCACCGCCGCGGCGGCGGCGTAGGCGTCGATCGGATCGCTCTTGCCGCGCTGCCGGCGGGTCTTGCGATCGGGCCGGTCGACCTCGACCAGCTCCACCCCGCGCGCCTGCAGGAACTCGGCCAGCCCAGCGCCGTAGACCCCGCTGCCCTCCATCCCGACCACCACC
>DASQXT010000026.1:0-2768 GCA_035639575.1 Geodermatophilus sp. | reverse complement strand
CCTGTCCGACACCGTGCTGCTCACCGGCGAGGGCTTCGAGCCGCCGGTCGTCGCGCCCGACTGGGGCCTGCTGGAGCGCGAGAGCCGGGGGAGCGGCCCGCGGGTCGCCGTCCTCTACTACCGGGCGCACCACCTGGCCGGGAACACCGCCTTCGTCGAGGCGCTGTGCGGCGCCATCGAGGACGCCGGGGGCACCGCGCTGCCGGTCTTCACCTCCTCGCTGCGCAGCGTCGCAGACGGGCTGCTCGACGTCCTGCGCACCGCCGACGCCCTCGTGGTCACCGTGCTCGCCGCCGGCGGCTCGCGGCCGGCCACCGCGCAGGCCGGCGGGGACGACGGCGCGTGGGACGTCGGCCAGCTGGCCGCGCTCGACGTGCCGGTGCTCCAGGGGCTGTGCCTGACCCGCTCCCGCGCGGAGTGGCTGGCCGACGACGACGGGCTCTCCCCGCTGGACGTCGGCAACCAGGTCGCGATCCCCGAGTTCGACGGCCGGCTGATCAGCGTGCCGTTCTCCTTCAAGGAGACCGACGCCGACGGGCTGACCAGCTACGTCGCCGACCCCGAGCGGGCCGCCCGGGTGGCCGGCACCGCCGTCGCGCACGCCCGGCTGCGGCACACCCCGCCCGCGGAGCGCCGCATCGTCGTGATGCTGAGCGCCTACCCGACCAAGCACGCCCGCATCGGCAACGCGGTCGGCCTGGACACCCCGGCGTCCGTCGTCCGGCTGCTCGCCGCCATGCACGGCGCCGGGTACGACGTCGGGCCGTTCGACGGGCCCGACGCGCTGCCCGGCGTGGCCGACCTGGACGGCGACGCGCTCGTGCACGCGCTCATCGCCGCGGGTGGGCAGGACGCCGACTGGCTCACCGAGGAGCAGCTGTCGGGCAACCCGGTGCGCATCCCGGCCGCGCAGTACCGCGCCTTCTTCGACACGCTGCCGGCCGACCTGCGCGAGGCGGTGGTGTCGCACTGGGGCCAGGCGCCCGGGTCGCTGTTCGTCGACGGCTCCGGGGACGAGCAGGCCATCGTCTTCGCCGCGCTGCGGGCCGGCAACGTCGTCGTGATGGTCCAGCCGCCGCGCGGCTTCGGGGAGAACCCGATCGCGATCTACCACGACCCGGACCTGCCGCCGTCCCACCACTACCTGGCTGCCTACTGGTGGCTGCGGTCGGTGTTCGGCGCGCACGCGCTGGTGCACGTCGGCAAGCACGGCAACCTGGAGTGGCTGCCGGGCAAGACGGTCGGGCTGTCGGCCTCGTGCGGGCCCGACGCCGCGATCGGCGACCTGCCGCTGGTCTACCCGTTCCTGGTCAACGACCCGGGCGAGGGCAGCCAGGCCAAGCGCCGCGCGCACGCCACGCTGGTCGACCACATGGTGCCGCCGATGGCCCGCGCCGACTCCTACGGCGACATCGCCCGCCTGGAGCAGCTGCTCGACGAGCACGCCAACGTCGCGGCGATGGACCCGGCGAAGCTGCCCGCCGTCCGCGCGCAGATCTGGACGCTGCTGCAGGCGGCCAAGCTCGACCACGACCTGGGGCTGGCCGAGCGGCCCGAGGACGACCACTTCGACGAGATGATCCTGCACGTCGACGGCTGGCTCTGCGAGATCAAGGACTCGCAGATCCGCGACGGGCTGCACGTGCTCGGCACCCCGCCGTCCGGCCAGGACCGCGTCGACCTGGTGCTGGCGGTGCTGCGCGCCCGGCAGATCTGGGGCGGCACGGTGGCGTTGCCCGGGCTCCGCGAGGCGCTCGGCCTGGCCGAGGACGGCTCCGCCGGCCGGGTCGAGACCGACGCGGTGGAGGCCTCCGCCGCCGCCCTGGTGACGGCCATGGAGGCGGCCGGCTGGACCGGGGGCGCCGTCGGGCCCGTCGTCCGCGAGGTGCTCGGCCGCGAGGACGAGCAGGTGGCCACCGTGCTGCGGTTCGCCGTCGACGAGGTGGTGCCCCGGCTGGAGCGCACCACCGACGAGATGGACGCGACGCTGCACGCCCTGGAGGGCGGCTACGTGCCGGCCGGGCCGTCGGGCTCGCCGCTGCGCGGGCTGGTCAACGTGCTGCCGACCGGCCGCAACTTCTACTCGGTCGACCCTCGCGCGATCCCGTCGCGGCTGGCCTGGGAGACCGGTCAGGCGATGGCCGACTCCCTCCTCGAGCGCTACCTCGCCGACACCGGGGAGTACCCGGCCTCGGTGGGGCTGTCGGTGTGGGGCACCTCGGCGATGCGCACCTCGGGGGACGACGTCGGCGAGGTGCTCGCGCTGCTCGGCGTCCGCCCGGTGTGGGACGACGCCTCGCGGCGGGTGACCGGCCTGGAGCCGATCCCGCTCGACGAGCTCGGGCGCCCGCGGATCGACGTCACCGTGCGGATCTCCGGCTTCTTCCGGGACGCCTTCCCGCACGTGGTGACCATGCTGGACGACGCGGTGACCCTCGTGGCCTCGCTGGACGAGCCCGCTGCGGACAACTTCGTGCGGGCCCACGTCGATGCCGTCGTCGCCGGCCACGGCGACCGCCGCCGGGCCACCACCCGGGTGTTCGGCTCCAAGCCCGGCGCGTACGGCGCGGGGATCCTGCCGCTCATCGACTCGCGCAACTGGCGGGGCGACGCCGACCTCGCCGAGGTGTACGCGGTGTGGGGCGGCTACGCGTACGGCCGCGACCTGGACGGGGTCGCCGCCCGGCCGGACATGGAGACCGCCTACCGGCGGATCGCCGTCGCGGCGAAGAACGTCGACACCCGCGAGCACGACATCGCCGATTCCG
>DASQXT010000025.1:0-2287 GCA_035639575.1 Geodermatophilus sp. | reverse complement strand
TGGCGCTCACCTGCTGGAGCTTCGTCGCGGCCGCGCTGTTCTGGGCGGTCGCCGCGCCGTTCTGGCCGTTCGACCCGGCCGTGCTCGGCTCCTCGGTGCCGGTCTCCCTCGGCTCGCTGGAGCTGCCGCTGTGGGTGCTGGTCGGCTGGATCGTCGTCCTCGGGGCGGTGCTGCCGTTCTGGCTGTCCCTGGCGGCGCTGCGCCACCTGCCCCCGACGACGGCCGGGCTGATCGCCACGGCGGAGCCGGTGCTGGCCGCAGGTGTGGCCTGGGTGTGGGTGGAGCAGGTGCTCTCCGGCTGGCAGGTGCTCGGCGGCCTCGTCGTCCTCGTGGGGATCGGGCTGGCGCAGACCGCCCGGCCGGCCCGCCGGCAGGCCCCGGCGCGGGTGCCGGAGGCGGCCCCCGCCTGAAGGAGGACCTCCTCCTCCCCACCCCTCGCACGCTCGGGGCGGTGCCCGGGAGGGGGCCGCTCTCCTAGGTCACCTTGCGGGCCTCGGTGAGCCAGCCGGCCAGTTCGGACATGTAGGCGGCCTGGGCGACGTGGTCCATCCCGACGTACTCCCACGGGTGCTCCTGGCCGGCCTGGGCGGCGGGCAGCAGGGGATAGGTGGGCTGGGCGCGCATCTGCTCCGGCGTCTCCCCGCCGCGCAGCGAGTACAGGATCACGTCGCTCGGGTGGTCGGTCACCCGCTCCCAGCTGGTGGTCTCCCAGAAGTAGCCGTCGCCGCCCGGGTCGACGAAGTCGACGCCCAGATCGGAGTAGAGGCGCAGCGCGGGGTCGTCGGGTGCCTTGGCCATCCACCAGCCGTCCGTGGCGGTGGCGTAGACCGGCAGCACGGTGATCCCGCGCTCGCCGGCCGCGGTGAGCTCGGCCGACGCCACCGCGTAGTCCTCGCGGGCGGCGTCGATCGCCGCGCTGTCGGCACGGAGGGACTCCGCGAGCTGGACGGTGCGCTCGATGACGACGGCGGCCGATCCGCGGTAGGCGATCGCGACGATCGGCGCGATCCGGCCGACCTGCTCCTGCTGCTGGAGCGACTCGAAGCCGTAGAGCGGCTGGTTCGGGTCCAGGGCGCCCGAGGAGTCGGTCGGGTAGACCGAGGTGACGACGAGGTCGGGGTCGGCCGCGGCCAGGCGCTCGAGGTCGATCTGCCCGTAGCTCTCACCGACGATCTCCAGGTCGGTGAGGTCCCTGCCCTCGAAGGCGACGTCGTCGGCCGCCGAGGTCTGGCCGAAGCCGGCGACCGGCTGCACGCCGTAGTTCCACAGCGAGGCGATGACGTCGTTGAGGCCCGCGATCCGCGTGGGCGTCGCGTCGAGCTCGACGGTGGTGCCCAGGTCGTCGGTGAAGCTCCAGCCGCCCGCCTCGGCCGGCTCGGCGGACTCCCCGGAGCAGCCGGCCGTCGCGACCAGCGCGACGAGGGTGAGGGCGGCGCCGGCCAGGCGGCGCGGTCTGCGGTGCACCGGGTCTCCTCTCGATCGGGCCGGGGTGGTCCCCCGGTGGGCGCTCAGGTTAGCCTCACCTAAGAAGGTCGCCGTACAGGCCGACCGGGACGGGGGACGACGCATGACGCTCACCGCGCAGCCGGAGGCCGCGGTCGCTCCCACCTGGCAGTTCTTCGACGCCTCGGTGGCCGCCGTCCGCCGGCTGGGCCCGAGCACCGTGCGGCTGACCCTGACCGGTCCCGAGCTCGCCGGGTTCGGCGCGGCGGGCTGCGACCAGCGCTTCAAGCTGGTGCTCTCCCGCGACGACGCCGGGCTGGACCGGCTGCGCGGCCGCGGCCAGGACTGGTACCCGGAGTACTGCGCGATGCCCGAGGAGCAGCGCCCGGTCATCCGCACCTACACGGTGCGGGCGGCCCGGCCCGAGCGCGCCGAGCTCGACGTCGACGTCGTCCTGCACGGGGTCGAGGCCGGGCACGCCGGCCCGGCCGCGAGCTGGGCGGCCGCCGCGGTGCCCGGCGACCGGGTCACGCTGCTGGGCCCCGACCGTCCCGGTTCCGGCCGGGCGTGGGGCGTGGAGTGGGCGCCGCCGCCGTCCGCCCGCACGCTGCTGCTGGCCGGCGACGAGACCGCCGTCCCGGCGGTGTGCGCAATCCTCGAGTCCCTCGGTGCGGGGCGGTCGGTGACCGCCCTGCTGGAGGTCCCCGTGGCGGACGACGCGGTGGACGTGGCGCTGCCGGCCGGGTCGACGCTGCGCTGGCTGCCGCGGGACGGCGCGGCCCGCGGGTCGCGGCTGGTGCCGGCGGTGCACGCGGCGCTGTGCGAGCTGGACGTCGCCTCGGCG